>NZ_QXDL01000181.1:0-8571 GCF_003574345.1 Calidithermus terrae | reverse complement strand
CCCCCAACCCCCCGCCCCCGCCGAGCTGGAGTTCCCCAACGGCCTGGGCGGGTTTGCCGAGGGGGGCCGCGAGTACCGCCTGGCGCTGAGCCCGGGGCAGTCCACGCCCGCGCCCTGGGTCAACGTCGTCGCCAACCCGGACTTCGGCTTCGTGGTTTCGGAGGCGGGCAGCGGCTACACCTGGGCGCTCAACAGCCGCGAGAACAAGCTCACCCCCTGGTCCAACGACCCGGTCGGCGACCCGGCGGGCGAGGCCCTCTACGTGCGCGACGAGGAGAGCGGGGAGCTGTTCGGCCCCACCGCCCTGCCCCTGGGGGGCGAGGACGGCGTTTATACCCTCCAACACGGGCAGGGTTACAGCCGCTTCCAGCACGAGTCCGGCGGGATAGGCCTCGAGCTGACCCAGTTCGTGCCGCTGCGCGACCCCCTCAAGATCTCCCGCCTGGTGCTGCGCAACCACTCCGGCCGCGGCCGCAAGCTCTCGGTGACCGCCTACGCGGAGTGGGTGCTGGGCGTGGAGCGCGCCGCCTCGAGCTTCCATACCCGCACCGAGCTCGACCCCCAGACCCGGGCGATCTTCGCCCGCAACCGCTGGAACCCAGAGTTCGCCGAGCGGGTGGCGTTCGCCGACCTGGGCGGCCGGCAGCAGGCCTGGACCGCCGACCGCCGCGAGTTCCTGGGCCCGGGTGGCAGCCCCGCCCGCCCCGCCGCGCTCCTCGCCGGGGCCACGCTCCTGGGCGCGTCGGGGGCCGGGCTGGACCCCTGCGCCGTCTTGCAGGCGGCCGTGCAGATCCCCGCGGGCGGCCAGGCCGAGGTGGTGTTCCTGCTGGGCCAGGCCGGGGGGGCCGAGCAGGCCCGGGAGCTGATCGGGCGCTACCGCGGCCGCCGCCCGGCGGAGGCGCTCGAGGAGGTGCAGCGCTCGTGGGACGAGACGCTGGGCAAGGTGCAGGTCACGACCCCGGACCGCGGCCTGGACGTGCTGCTCAACCGCTGGCTGCTGTACCAGACCCTCTCGAGCCGGGTCTGGGGTCGCAGCGGGTTCTACCAGGCCGGGGGGGCCTACGGCTTCCGCGACCAGCTCCAGGACGTGATGGCGCTGAGCGTGTCCAGGCCGGAGATCGCCCGCGAGCACCTGCTGAGGGCCGCCGCCCGGCAGTTCCCGGAGGGCGACGTCCAGCACTGGTGGCACCCCCCCAGCGGGCGGGGGGTGCGCACCCGCATCTCCGACGACCGCCTGTGGCTGCCCTACGCGCTCGACCACTACCTCGAGGTCACCGGCGACGCGGCCGTGCTGGAGGAGCAGGTTCCCTTCCTCGAGGGGCCCCCCGTGCCCGCGGGGCACGAAGACCTCTACTTCGAGCCCGCGGTGTCGGGGCAGGGCGCTAGCCTGTTCGAACACGCGGCCCGGGCGCTGGAGTGCAGCCTGGGGCTGGGCCCCCACGGCCTGCCGCTCATCGGCGGCGGCGACTGGAACGACGGGTTGAACCGGGTCGGGCTGGGCGGCCGGGGCGAGAGCGTGTGGCTGGCCTGGTTCCTGCACGCCAACCTCGAGGGCTGGTCCCGGCGGGCCGAGGCGAGGGGCGAGGGGGAACGCGCCCGGGTGTGGCGCGCGCATCTGGGCGGCCTCGAGCACGCGCTAGAGAAGGAGGGCTGGGACGGCGACTGGTACCGGCGGGCCTTCTTCGACGACGGGACGCCGCTGGGCTCGGCCCATAACGCCGAGTGCCGCATCGACGCCATCGCCCAGTCCTGGGCGGTGCTCTCGGGGGCGGCCCCGGCCGGGCGCGCCGCGCGGGCCATGGCCTCGCTCGAGGAGCACCTGGTGCGCCGGGATGAGGGGCTGGTCCTGCTGCTCACGCCCCCCTTCGACCGCACCCCCCAGGACCCGGGGTACATCAAGGGCTACCTGCCGGGGGTGCGCGAGAACGGGGGGCAGTACACCCACGCGGCGATCTGGTCGGCCATGGCCTTCGCCGCGCTGGGGGACGGGGACCGGGCGGGCGGGCTGCTCGGCCTGCTCAACCCCGTGCACCAGACCAGCAGCCGCACCGGCGTGCAGCGCTACAAGGCCGAGCCCTACGCGATGGCCGCGGACGTCTACGCCGAGCCCCCCCACGTGGGGCGGGGCGGCTGGAGCTGGTACACCGGCTCCGCGGGCTGGATGTACCGCGCCGGGCTGGAGGGGGTGCTGGGCTTTTACCTGCGGGGGCAGCGGCTGCGCCTCGACCCCTGCATCCCCAAGAGCTGGCCGGGGTACCGCCTGGTCTTCCGCTACCGCGCGGCCACCTACGAGATCAGCGTGGAGAACCCGCAGGGGGTGAGCCGGGGGGTGGTGGGCCTCGAGCTCGACGGGGTCGCGCTCTCGGGCAACAGCCTCCGGCTGAGCGGGGAACCCGGGTCCCACCGGGTACGGCTGGTCCTGGGCATGCCGGGCTGATGCCTCTGGGGCGGGCGCGGCGTAGGCCTCGGCCACGCGGGCGTAGCGCTCGTAGCCGCCGGGGTCGAGGGCGCCGGGCAGCCGGAAGGGGCCCACGAAGACCGTGGGGGGTGCCGTGCTCCGCCTGGCCGACCCCGCCGGTGCGGGCGTCGAGGAAGAGCCGGCGGTTGGCGGTATCTGCGAGAAGCTGCCGGCGGATCCTGCGTAGACGGAAACTCTACAATGTGCGGGGCAGCCAGGATCTCGTCGCGAAAGCGCATATAATCCAAAGTATCCCCCGGACACGGCGGCTCACGCCCGGTGAGCCGCCAGCGGAGCTACTGCGGCTGGGGGCGTGGGGATGCCGGCCGACGCCAGTCTCGGTGCGGTTTTCAGGGGCCCAGCCGCCCCTCGAAGGGACCGCCGCAGGTACGGCCTGGCCTCAGAACGTTTCCGGGAGCATTTCTCGCAGGTTGTTCCAGGACTGTTTCGCGGGCAACGCCATGGGGGCCGTGGGTAACTCACGCTAAACGTCAAGAGGTGGTAGAACCCTATGGACCGAGACGACGCACGACCGGATCTCACCCCCGGCGCCCAGTCCCCGATGCCCGATATCTTCCTGTCCGCCTCCAGGACAGGCGACGCACCGCTCGACGTGATCGTGCTGGACGCCTTGCGCGCCATCCGGGAGCACCTCGGCATGGAGGTGGCGTTCGTCTCGCAATTCCGGGACGGCAGGCGCTACTTCCGCTTTATCGACTCCGCGACGGGGAGCCCTCCCGTCGCGGTGGGCGATTCCGACCCCCTCGAGGAGTCCTACTGCCAGTACGTCGTCGACGGACGGCTGCCCGAACTCATCCGCGACGCCTCGCAGGTCCCGGTGGCGCTGGAGTTGCCCGCTACCACTGCCCTGCCGGTAGGGGCCCACCTGAGCGTGGCCCTACGCCTCAGCGACGGCCGGGTCTACGGCACCATCTGCTGCTTCAGCTCCAAGCCTGATCCCACCCTGAACGAGCGCGACCTGGCCCTGCTGCACCTGTTCGCCAACTTCGTGTCCCAGCAGATCGAGCGGCGCCTCGCGGCCGACCGTGACCGCCAGGCGATGGCCGAGCGGGTCACGGCGATGCTCGGCGCCGGGGCTTTCTCCGTCGTCTATCAGCCCATCTTCCACCTCGTGGAAGGGAGGATCCTCGGGTTTGAGGCCCTGACCCGGTTTTCGGCCGAGCCGGCCCGCAGCCCTGACGTGTGGTTCGGTGAGGCCGCCGAGGTCGGCCTGGGCGAACAGCTCGAGATGGCGGCGGTCGGGAAGGCCCTGGCCAGGCTCGACCGCCTGCCCGCCGGGGTCTACCTCTCGCTCAACGTCTCCCCGACCCACCTCCTCAGCGGCGCGGTCGCGCGCTCGCTCGAGGGGGCGCCGCTGGGCCGCATCGTGCTGGAGGTGACCGAGCACGTCCCCATCACCGACTACCCGCGGTTCATGGCGGCCCTCGAGCCGCTGCGCCGCCGGGGGTTACGCCTGGCCGTCGACGACGCCGGGGCCGGCTACGCCAGTTTCAGCCACATCCTCCAGCTCGGCCCCGACCTGATCAAGCTCGACGTCACGCTCACCCGTAATGTCGACGCCGACCGCACGCGCCGCTCGCTCGCGGCCGCGCTCATCCGTTTCGCTGAGGAGACCGGCAGCCGGATCATCGCCGAAGGGGTGGAAACCGTGGCTGAAAGGGATGCCTTGCAGGGGCTGGGGGTGGACATGGCCCAGGGGTACCTCTTGGGTCGCCCCATGCCGATCGCCGAAGCCGCCGCCCTACTGCGGCCCCCCTACGAAGGCCCATAGGCCCGCAGGCCGCGACCTCTGGGTGTTCTACGGCCTGCCTCGGCCCGCCCCTCGAGGCTCCCGGCGGGGCGGAGCGCGAGCGAACACCACCCGTCACGCGCCGCACGGGTTTCGAGGGCCTAGCCGGGCGAGCCCACGCGGGGAATGCCGGCCGTTCCGGGGTGAGCCCATAGCTGTGGGGCATACGGCGGGGCAGGAGGGGCTCGAGCTTATCCCGCGGCGGGCGGTGTTCCGCACGGGCATCGGGTAGCGGCCGGGCTGACGACCCTCCCCGCGGCGTTGGGCGTGGCGGCCATGCCCAGGGGGCTCGCTCGGATGGCGTAACCGAAACCCGGCGGGTTTCCGGCGCCGACCCCCGGGTCCAGGCACTTCTCGCGGGCCGTCCCCCCGGTCGTGCCGGCACCCCGCCGCGGCTAGGCCCCGGGGCGCTCCTGCAGCACCCAGCCGTTGCCGTCGGGGTCGCTGAAGAAGGCGAACGAGTTCCATTTCCCGCCTCTCCCCTCCGCCCACACCCCCCCTTCGACGTGCCGGACGGGGCTCACCCCCACCCCCCGCTCGAGCAATCCCCGCCGCGCGGCCTCGAGGTCGCCCACCACGACCTGCAAACCCTGCAGCGAGCCCGGCGGCATGGTGTGGATCCCGCGGCTGAGGTGGATCGAACAGGCCGAGCCGGGCGGGGTCAACTGCACGACGCGCACGGAGTCGCTGAGCCGGGTGTCGAGGTCGACGGCGAAGCCGCACTGCTCGGCGTAGAAGCGCTTGGCGCGGTCGAGGTCGCTGACGGGGACCTGGACCACCTCGAGCCTCCAATCCGTCGCGCTCACGGCCGGCCCCCGGCCGGCGCGTAGCGCAGCAGCACCACCCCGGAGCCGAAGTCGCGGGCCTCGAGCAGCCCCAGCGTCTTCCTCGTGCCGCCCTCGCCGAACAGCCGCCGGCCCCGGCCCAGCAGCACCGGGAAGACCATCAGCCGGTACTCGTCGATCAGGCCCCGCTCGGTGAGGCCCCCGACCAGGGTGGGGCTGCCGAAGATCAGCACGTCCTGCCCCGGCTGCTGCTTGAGCCGGCCGACCGCCTCGGCGAGGTCGCCGCGGAGGAGGCTGGAGTTCTGCCAGTCGGCCCGCTCGAGCGTGGACGAGACGACGTGCTTGGGGATGGAGTTCATCCGCGCGCCGTACTCCCCGGTCTGCTCGGCCATGTGGGGCCAGGCGGCGGCGAAGCCCTCGTAGGTCACCCGGCCCAGCAGCAGCGCGTCGGCGGCGAAGAGCTCGTCGAGCTTGAAGCGCTGCTGCTGCGGGCTGCCGAAGTCGAAGGCCCAGAGGTTGGGGGACTCCACCACCCCGTCGAGGGTCATGAACAGCGAGGCTACGATCTTGCGCATGCCGGTCCTCCTTTTCCCGCCCGCGGGCGGCTTGTGACGCTCCTGCCGGTTGGCTGAAACGCGGGTTGGCCGTGTGCATTCTGATTATAGCGTATTTAGTCCTAAATCACAACCATAAGCTATGGGTTTGCTAGCGGTGAGGGTGGGGCGGGGGGCTCACCCCGACGGCTCAGGGGTTCGCCGGGGAGCCCCCAGGTCGGGTTAATCCCCAGCCCGCACGGCCGAGCGGTTCCCGGCCAACCCTGCCCCCGGCCCTGCCTCCCGCGCTCGAGCGCCACCGCCGGGCGCCGCGGTAAGGTGGAAGCCGCGGGGCGCCGGCAGCGGGCCCTGCGGAGGTGAGGATGTACGGTCTGATCAGCAGGCTGAAGGCCGTGCCGGGGCGGCGGGAGGCGCTGGTCGCGGTGCTCTTGGAGGGGTCGGCGGGGATGCCGGGCTGCCTGAGCTACGTCGTCGCGCGCGACCCGGCCGACCCGGACGCGCTCTGGGTCACCGAGGTGTGGGACACCCGAGAAAGCCACCGCGCCTCGCTGGCGCTGCCCTCCGTCCGGCAGGCGGTGGAGCGCGGCCGGCCGCTCATCGCCGGCTTCGGCGAGCGGCACGAGACCGAGGTAGCCGGGGGCCACGGCCTCGGGGGGTGAGGGGCCGGGCCCCCCGCCGCCCCGCGTGCACGCCGACCCGGCCCGATGGCCCGGGTTCCTTATAATCGCTCCATGAGTTCCGACACCCCCGAACTCTCCCCCCGACCGGGGCAGGCTTCCGAGCCCCGCGAGCGCCTGCGGCTCCTGCTGGGGTGGTGCGAGGCACAGGGAGACGGCGACCCCGCGGGGCACCTGGCCGCGGCCCGGGAGGCCCGGGAGCTCGCGGGCGCGCTGGGCGAGGCCGGGCTGGAGGGCGCGGCCTGGCTCGAGCAGGGCTACGCCCACACCGCCCTGGGGGACCCGGCCCGGGCGCTCGAGGCCTTCCGGCAGGCCCTGGCACGCTTCGAGGCCGGGCGCGACCTGGCCAACACCGCCCGCTGCCTGCGCGGCATGGGCGTCGTCTACGACGGCCTGGGCGACTTCGAGCGGGCCCTGGCCCACTTCATCGACAGCCTCGAGCTGTTCACCCGCCTGGGCGACCCCGCCGCCGAGGCCCGCGCCCTCAACAGCATCGGCATCGTCTACTCGCGCAGCGGCCACCCGGAGGAGGGGCTGGAGTACTACCGCCGGGCCTACGAGGCCCACCGGCGGCTGGGGCGGCTGCTCGAGGGCGCGGCGGCGCTGAGCAACATGGGGATCAACCTGAAGAACCTGGGGCGGCTGGAGGAGGCCGAGGGGGTCTTGCGCGAGGCCCTGTCGCTGTCTGCGCCTTCCGAGCGGCGCATGCGCGGGGCGGTGCTGAGCAACCTGGGGCTGGTGCTGGAGAAGCTGGGGCGGCTGGGGGAGGCCGAGGACTGCCACCGCCAGGCCTGCGGGCTGCTGCAGGGCCGGGAGTTCCCGGCGCTGGCGGTCGAGGCCGCGCTGTGCCTGGGGCGCTTCTACGTGGCGCAGGGCCGCCTGGACGAGGCCGGCCCGCTGCTGCGGCAGGCCGAGGAGCTCAGCCGCGCCAGCGGCAACCGGCCCAAGGAGGCCGAGGCCCGCCTGGCCCTGGCCGAGCTGCACAAAGGGCGGGGGGAGTTCGAGGCCGCGCTGGGGCACCTCGAGGCCGGCCGCCGGCTGGAGCGCGAGGTCTTCGACGCCGCCTCCGACCGCAAGCTCAAGAACCTCCAGGTGAGCTTCGGGCTCGAGCAGGCCCGGCGCGAGGCCGAGCTGGAGCGGCGCAAGAACGCCGAGCTCGAGCGGGCTTATGCCGAGCTCGAGGCGCTGCACGCAGCCCTCAAGGAGTCCGACCGGCAGAAGGGCGCGCTGCTGCAGCGGCTCGAGCGCATGGCGCTGGAGGACGGCCTGACGGGGCTGTTCAACCGCCGCTACCTCGACGAGGCCCTGGCCCGGGAGTTCGAGCACTCCCGGCGTCACGGCCGCCCGCTGAGCGTGGCGCTGTGCGACCTGGACAACTTCAAGCGCATCAACGACCGCCTGTCGCACATGGTCGGCGACGAGGTGCTCAAGGGGGTGGCCCGGCTGCTGCGCGAGCACGCCCGCCCCGCCGACGTGGTGGCCCGCTACGGCGGGGAGGAGTTCGCCGTGCTGCTGCCGGGGGCCGACGCCGCGCAGGCTCGGGCGGCCTGCGAGAAGCTGCGGGCGGCGGTCGAGGCCCACCCCTGGCACACCCTCCACCCCGAGCTGCGGGTCACGCTCTCGGTGGGGGTGTGCTCCGACCTCAGCCTGGAGAACCACGAGCGGATGCTGGCCGAGGCCGACCAGCGGCTCTACCGGCCAAGCACCGGGGCAAGAACCAGGTGGTCGCTTAGGGAGGGCGCCGTGGCCCTCGCGAACCCCGCGATGGCGGCCTCGAGGGCCCCGGGGGAGGGGGCGTGAACCGGCGCCAGGGCATCGACCCCGCCGCCGCCGGGCTGGTGGCCGGGCTCGTCGTCGTCACCGGCCTGCTGTTCTGGGGGTTCGTGGCCCTCCAGACCTTCCGCTCGCTCTACGACCACGCCGCGGCCCGGCGCTACGTGGCGACCCAGGGCGTCATCGAGGACGTCCTCATCGTGAACTACCCGCGCGGGGGGCCCACCTACGGCTTCGAGTACCGCTACGAGGTGGGCGGCCGGGTGTACCGCGGCCGGCGGGTCTCGGTGGGGCCCGTGGACACCCAGGCCCTGGCCCGGAGGTGGCCGGAGGGCACCCGGGTGACGGTGTACTACGACCCGCGCGACCCGCGCAGAGCGGTCCTGATCCGCGACCTCGGCCTGCTGCGCGACTGGCAGTGGCCCGCGTTCGTCTTCCTGACCCTCAGCCCCCTGCTGGCCTACCTGCTGCTGCGGCGCCACGCCCCCCGCTGAGCCCCGCGCCACCCCCTCAC
>NZ_QXDL01000180.1:0-8607 GCF_003574345.1 Calidithermus terrae | reverse complement strand
CCCCTCGAGGCCGCCCCTTCCCCGGCCCTTCCCCCCCCGGCGCGCCGCCGGGGGGCCTTGCCGTGGCTCTGAGAGGCTCGGGGAGGGAACGCCGTCCTGGAGCGGGCGGGTAAGCGTACCGGGTCCGGGAGAGCGGAAGCGTCGATTTTCTTGGACCGCCTCCGGCTAGGGCGGCCGGAGGGCGGGGGCCAGCACTCCCTGGCGGTGGGGCAGGACGGAACGCTGTGGAGCTGGGGGAACAACGCCTCAGGCGAGCTGGGCGGCCGGGCGACCCCCTACACCCCGGTGCCTACTCCTGTCATGGCGGGGGTGAAGGCCGTGGCGGCGCGCTGGGCGCACTCGCTGGCAGTCAAAACCGACGGCACGCTGTGGGCATTCGGGTCCAACGGGGCGGGACAGTTGGGCAACGGCGACTCCACAGATCAACCCCACCCGGTGCAGGTGATGGAGCGGGTGGTGGCGGTAGCCGCCGGGCAGGCCCACACGCTGGTTATCCGCGACGACGGCACGCTGTGGACCTTCGGGGCCAACAACGCGGGGCAGCTCGGGGACATGACCCCGGAGGGCCGAAACCGCCCCGGGCAGGTGATGCAGGGCACGGGCCGGGTGGTGGCGGTGGCCGCGGGCGGCGACCACTCGCTGGTGCTGCTGGGGGACGGCACGCTGTGGACCTTCGGGGCCAACGGCTGGGGCCAGCTGGGGGACGGCTCCTACACCAGCCGCAGCGAGCCCCGGAAGGTGCTCGACGGGGTCATGCTGCCGCGCTGAGGGCAAGGGCGTGCCCGCACGGCTCGGGGTGTGGGGTGAGGAGGCGGGCGGGTGCCCCCGCTCGAGCTTTTCCAGACTTGACCCCCGGCACCCCGGCCCCGGGCTGTGCCTCGAGTGCTGCGAAGGTCGGCGGGTGAGGAGAACGAACATGTAAAGGACGTTCACCCGCGGCAGGCCGGCGTCCGGATCCTGGCGCTGGAGGCGCTCGAGCGGGCTGCGGGGCGCAGCTAGAATAAGCCCGTGCGCGACAACCCCGTCGAGCCCATCCCCGACCTGGCGGTGACGCCGCTGTTGGCCTGGGGCTGGCGTCACCGCCGTGCCGGCGACGGCCCCCCGCCCCTGCTGCAGGGGTGGCCTCAGCGGGGACCGCCCGGTCACCCCTGCCCGGCGGGCGCTGGGGCCGGGTCCGTCTACCCCATCACCGGCCGGAATGGTCGTGCTGCCCTCAGTCCCTGACCCCCTCGAGCCGCTCTACTAGCCGCGCGAAGGTGTGCTCGATGAGGCGGAGCAGAGCGGCGGCCGCGCGCCCGGGTCTCTCGTCCGTGCCCAAGCGCACGGTCAGCCAGCGGAAGACCCTGGTGCCGGTGAGCTCGACGGCCTGCTCGGGGAAGGTCTCCCGCACCGCCGGCAGCAGCTGGGCCAGCGCCGCCTCGACGGCGGGGCGGCGCTCGGGGGCGCGCAGCTCCCGGTGGAAGTCGACGGACACCGCGTCGCCCCTGACCAGCACCTCGTAGTGGGCCAGGTGGTGCCAGCCGGCCGGGTGGACCTGCAAGTAGCACAGCTCCTGCCCCCCGCGCAGCTCCCCCAGGGCGCAGCCCTCGGGCAGGCGCGGCCGCAGGTCCAGGGCGACAGCGGCGACAAAGGCCTCAGGGTCCACAAGGGCTAGAGGCTCCTCGGGGTCCGCGTCCCCGACGACAGCTGCGCCATTCACCACCGGCTGGGGCGCGCCCTCGGGGAAGCGCCACGTCTCCAGGGCGAGCTCGAAGAGTCGCCTGCCCCGCTCCAGGATCTGCTCCTCGCCCCACTCCTCCACGTCGCGGAAGTACAGGTTGAGCCGCAGCGCGCTCTGCCGGGTGATCAGCCCGCGCTTGAGGGCGTAGGCGTCGTTCCTGTTCCTGGTGTTGAGCGCCTGGGTCAGCAGGGTCAGGTTGCCGAAGGTGTGGAGCAGGCGGGCGCGCCGGTCCTCGGGGGCCTCGTCGGGCGAGGGGGAGGCCGCGGGCGCGGGCCAGCGCTGCCTCCACTTCTGGGGCAGCACGTGCTCGACCGTCAGGCCGTCCCTGATCTCGATGCGCTCCTGGTACTTGGTGTGCAGCCGCTGCTCCAGGGCCCTGAGGACCATCTCGGTGCCCCGTGACCTCATGCGCCGGTAGGCCGGGGCGTGCAGCCAGGCCCGGGCGAACTCCTCGTCGCCCGGCCAGCGGGTGCTGGGGCTGCTGCCCTGCAGCAGGTACTCGCGCAGGGCCTCGCGGGCTTGGCCCCCGCGCCCGCGCAGGTGTTGGATGAGGCCGACGAAGTAGCGGTTGTAGTTGCTGGTCTCCAGCCCCGCCACGAAGCGGCGCACCAGGTAGGACTCCAGGTCGTCGAGGGCGGCGTCGAGCTCCGCCCCCTGTAGCCCGGCCTCCACCAGCAGGTAGAGCAGGACCGGGTAGACGGTGGAGAGCTCCATCCGCAGCAGCCGCTCGGCGAAGGCCCCCAGCCGGGTCGAGGGGTCGGGCTCGAGCAGCTCGCGGTAGGCGTCGCTGTTGCGGCGCAGCTCGCGCAGGCCCTCCTCGGTGCTGCGCTCCTGGCGGCTCCACCAGCCGCGGAAGGCGTCGAACAGGTTGTTGAGGTTGATGTCGCTGGCGAGCTTGTAGGTCAGGAAGTGGAACAGGAACAGGTCGAGGCGCCCGCGGGCCAGGCGGCCCTGCTTCGCCGGCGAGCTCCTCATCCCGCTGGCCCGCGGCTGGCTCCTGGCCAGGGTCGCCGAGTAGCCCTCAGTCCTTCCTGTACGCCTCCTGGGACCGTCCTTTTCTCTGGGGGGTTCTTTTTTGCTCTTCTATCCTGCCCTTCCCTCCCCTGCCGGCCCCGGGGATCCGCCTCCGTCTCACCGGTGCACCCGGGGCTGTCCCTTCGAGAGCAGCCGCCACACCCGTTACACCCCGGGCCACTCAGAAGCTCATCCGGCGGGCGGCGCCGGATGACGTCTGACCCGTAGCCGGGCAAGTTCGCCCCTTGCGCTGGCTACTTTTCCTTGCGTACCCCCTTGAACGGCTTGCCGTCGGACTTCTGGTCGATGAAGCGGCCAGTGTCCGTGTCGCGCTTCGTCCAGCGGCCGGTAGTCGGGTTGTGGGTCTGCGAGCGGTCGTCTACTGCCCCGCGCCGGAACCCTTTGCCGGTGTTCTTGGCCACGCCTGCTGCACCTCCCTCGGGGTCTGCGGTTCTTCAGCCCCGGTGATACCCCGAACCCCAGGGCCCCCTCGAGGTTAGCGTTAATTTTAACAAAATGCAAAGAAATTGGATATTAGTAGTTTACATAATAACAATCTGTTATTATGTGCCAGTAGTCAGCGGGTCAGGGGGTGAGTGTATGGAACCGATTGCCCTGGGTAACCGGATGCGCAAGGCGCGCGAACAGGCGGGCTTCAGCCAGGAGGCGGCGGCCGCCCGCCTCGGCCTTAAGGGCCCCGCCCTGTCCCAGTACGAGACGGGCAAGCGGGGGGTTGATGCCCTCGTCCTCGAACGCCTCGCCAAGCTCTACGGCGTGCCGCTCAACTTCTTCTTCGAGGGGCAGGAAACCCGATCGTGGGAACAGGCATTGCGCGAGAAGGGGGCCGAACTGAGCGATGAGGGGAAGGCCGGGGTCGGTAGGCTGGTGCAACTGGTCAAGGCCTTCGAGGACCTCTACGAGAGGACCGGGACCAGAATCCCCGAACGAGCGCACAGCCCTTTTGCCCCCTTGGAGGACTCGGCCCTCGAGGAAGCGGCCGTCGCGGAGCTAGCCGGGAGGACGCGAGCTTACTACGACCTGGGGAACGTCCCGATCAGGGACATGAAGGCCTTCCTCGAGCTTCATGGCTACCACGTTTTCACCGTGCCGTTTGGCGGGGCAGGGGATGATCTGTCTGGGCTGATCTTCTGGCACCCCCGGCTGGGCGCCGTCATCGCCCTGAACGAGCAGCAGGCCCCGGTGCGCCGCCCGTTCACGATGGCCCACGAGTTCGCGCACGGGCTGTACCACTACGGCCGCCAGGCCATCCTGTGCCGACACGGGCTGGGTGATCCCGCCGAGGAGTTCGCCGACAGCTTCGCGAGCCACTTCCTGATCCCGACCCCGGCCCTGGAGGAGCGGCTGGAGCGCATGGGGGTCGACACCGTGACCGACGCGGACGAGATCGCCGATCTCGTCCGCTATTTCGGGGTTAGCCCGAAGGCCATGCGGCGGAAGCTCGAGGCGGAGCGCAGGATCAGGGGGGAGGTCGAATTGAAGGGCATCCTATGGCGGGCCAAGGCCCTCGGCTACCCGGTCGCCGACTACGAGCTGGGGAGGGCGGCGCTGCCCCTTCAGGAGCGCTACCCCTACGCCTACGTGGAGCTGGTGAAGAAGGCGCTCGAGCAGGGGGCGATTTCCCGACGCCGCGCGGCGAGCCTCCTGGGCATGAGCGAGGTCGAGTTCGACGAGCTGATGGAGCCATCCCCGGAGGATCAACCCGAGCCCTATGCCATCACTTAGGCCCGTGCTGGACACCAACGCGTTGCGGCACTTCTCCTTCGCCCACCCCGAGGGCCTGGCTATCCTGCTCACCGGCATCGGCAGCGAAAGGGCCTACTTCCCCGCGGAAGTCTACCGCCAGGACGAGGGCCTGCTGCCGCTGGACGACGGCGACGACGAGGAGTTGAGCGAGCTGGCGCGGGGGCTACGCTGGGCCCGGCGTTCCGTGGCTCGGCTTCCTCCGGATCAGGCTAAACGCTACCAGACCTGGCTCGACAACAGCCGTCAGCTCCCCCGCCACCTGGAGCGGGGGAGCCTCGTCATCGACCCCATAACCCTGGAGGAATTGCCTCAGCGTGCCCAGCTCGAGCAACAGTTCGGCATCGGGAAGGGTGAGGCCGCGTGCCTCGTGCTAGCCCTCCGCTATAGCGGCGTGGCGGTCTTCACCAGCACCGATAAAGCCGCGCTCCGGGCCGCCCAGCAGCTCGCGGTCAAGGTGCTGTCGGGTATGGACGTCTTGTCCGGGTGGATCAAGGCCTCCCGACCGAGTAAGGCAGAGTTCGGGGGGCTCATCGCGGGGCTCGCCGGCGCCAAGTACACGCTGAAAGGCGAACATCTCGAGCGCCTTTACGGGCTGCTCTAAAGGAGGGAGGGAGCACCTACCCACCCCCCTTCCGCGTTGAGCCGGATGACCTCGGGCAGAAGCAGCGCCGCCAGCAGGTGCTCGCGGGTGTTCCCCTTAGCCCGGTCGGGACAGGCGCAAGACTCGCGCTCCAGGTCCACCAGGTAGTTCTCACTCCCCCGCGCCACGTAGACCTGGGGTAGGCCCTCCACCCGGTGCACCCGTCCCTCCAGCAGGACAGCCTCGGCCCGCTAGGTAGAAGAGCATCTGTGTATCCACACCCGACATCCTTGCAGAACGAAAAAAGGGCGGCCGTAGCCCCCCTTCCCATGTACGCCAGCTTTGACCCCGCTCAGAGCGCCAGGTCGTCCGTGCCCTCACCCCCCTCCCTCGGCTCCTCCGCCAGGATCACCACCGCCTTGCCGCTCACGGGGTGGGCGTTGAAGAGCCCGGTGAGGCCCTTCTTGTTGCCGAGCGCGGTGCCGACGCGGGTCCAGCGGGTCTTTTTCTCGCCGTCCTTCCCGTACTCCACCGGCGTGAGCACCCGATACGGCCCCTCGCCCACCGCGATCTCCTCCGAGATCACCACCGCCCGACCGCCCACGGGCACCGCGTCCAGCAAGAGCGAGGGCCCCTTGCTGTTCACGAACGCGGCCCCGACGCGGTTCCAGAAGGTCTTCTCCTCGCTGACCTCGACGGGCACGAAGACCCCGATGCTGTTCGATTCTTTGCTCATGGGTCCTCCTACCCCCTGCCCCCCTTCCGGTGGGGTCTTACGGGGTTTGCCCCCGCTCTCGGGGCGACAGCCCCCTGGATCCCCCCTCTGAAGACCGCACACGTTTGAGGAGACCTAAACAAAGGCTGAGCACTGGTCAGGCCCTCTTCTCCAGGTTCATTTGCACTGAATTTATTCCCTGGAACGTATATCTTTATTCGAGAGGTGGTCTATGAAAATCAAGGGATTCGCACGTGCAGCTACTGCAGGGTTGTTACTGCTGCTCGCAGCTTGTAACGGGGGTGGCGGTGGAGGCTCTGGCGGCAATGGGGGAGCCACCACCATCGAGGCCAGTTCCGAGTACCTCTCCTTCCCCGGCACCAGCTCGGCCACGGTGAGCGTGACCGCCGACGGCAGATGGACGGCCCAGAGCGACCAGGGCTGGCTCCAGGTCAGCCCGGCCTCGGGGAGCGGCGACGCCACCGTCACCGTCACGGTGAGCCGCAGCGGCCTCACCCCAGGCCACTACGCGGGCACCGTCCTCTTCAAGGGCAGCTCGGCGCGGGAAACCATCACGGTCTACATGCGCTTCCCCAGCCTCACGGGCAACATCACCGGCCCTGCGGACCAGGTACGGCCGGGGAGCCTGGGGGCCAGGCCCCTGGCCCTGGAGCCCGGGACCTACGTGCCGGGCGAGGTGCTGGTGGCGCTCGAGCCGGGCATGGTCGCGGTAAAGCAGGGCTTGAGCCCCCGTGGTGCGCGTAGCCTGCCCCAGGCGAGCCGCCAGGCGCTGCAGGGAGCAGCCGCTGCGCTGGCTGCGGACCACGGCCTCAGCCTGGCCGGGGTTCTGAGCCCCGAGCTGCCGGTGTTCAAGCTGCACACGGGGGGCAAGGCTGTGGGCGACGTCGTCAGGAAGCTCCGCCTGGACGGCCGTGTCCGTTCGGTGGAGCCTAACAGGGTCATCCAGGCCCTGGCTACCCCGAACGATCCGTTGTATAGCCAGCAGTGGCACTATGCCGCCATAAAGCTCCCCCAGACCTGGTACCTGACCGTAGGTAGCGCAGAGGTCACCGTAGCCGTGCTGGACACAGGGGTCAACGGCTCACACCCGGACCTGGCAGGCAAGATCCTCCCCGGCTACGACTTCCTGACCAACAGCACTAACGTTGCTGACGGCAACGGGCATGGCACCCACGTCAGCGGGACGGTCGCGGCCACGACCAACAACAACACCGGGGTCGCGGGGGTGAGCTGGGCCAGCAAAGTGCTTCCCGTACGGGTGATCGGCCCGGGCGGGGATGCCTACACCCTGGCGCGAGGGATCCTCTACGCGGCGGGTTTCTGCGTGTACAACAGCGCTGGCCAGCAGGTCTGCCCCCCTGCGAAAGCCAAGGTCGTCAACATGAGCCTGGGAATTTGGAGTTCCAGCAACCCCTGCGGCTCCCAGGTTCCCCTGGACGAGACGACGAGGTGGGCCATGGCCCTGGCCGCAAGCAACGGCGCGACCATGGTGGCCGCGGCGGGGAACTCCAACTGCCCTTTCGCCTTCTACCCCGCCGCCGACCCCACCGCTATCGCCGTCGCGGCCACCGGCCCCACCGACGTCAAGGCCCCCTACTCCAACTACGGGAGTGCGGTCTGGCTGGCGGCGCCTGGGGGCGACCAGACCAATTACGGCAACAGCGGAGGGGTTCTTTCGACGGTGCCGGGTGGTGGCTACGAGCACTATGAAGGTACCTCCATGGCCTCGCCCCACGTGGCTGGAGTCGCAGCCCTGATGCTCGCCGCGAACCCAGACCTGACCCCGGCTCAGGTCAAGCTCATCCTGGCCAACACCGCCACCGACCTGGGCGCGGCGGGCTGGGACCCGTACTACGGCTACGGGCTGGTCAACGCGGAGGCCGCCGTGAAGGCCGCCCGCGACCTGCTCAGCGCCCACTACTCCGACTTCAGGGTGCGCCTGCGGCAGGGGAGTACCCTGGTGGCCGAGGCGCGGGCGGACCGGGGCGGGAGCTTCGCCCTGGAGAACGTCCCCGCGGGCCGCTACACCCTCGAGGCCGGCAACGACCGCGACCACGACGGCGTGCTGGGGGAGCCCGGCGAGTTCTACGGCAGCACCGCCGTCGACCTGAACTACGGCGGCGACGTCAGCGGGGTCGGGCTGAACGTGCAGCCCCGCTAGGCACCCCCGTGCCGGGGACGCGAGGGCCTTCCCCAAGGCACCCACCCCGCACGCCCCGGCGGCAGTTCGCGGGCAGCTCAGGGTCCCGAGCCCGGACCCCGGTTTTCCTGGACCCGTCTCTGGACCAAACCCGTGTGAGAGAGCTGTTCAGAGCGGGCTTGAGGCCGTGAGTCTGTAAAACGAAAGGGGCTGTACTAGATAAACCTAGGTTACCCCCTCCTTTCTGAGCCAGCGTTTGAGCAGGCGGAGCTGCTGCTTGGGTGAGCCGTAGTTGAAACGGGAGTCGCGCTCCATGAGGAACAGCTCGAAGCTGGGTCGGGGGATGCCGTTGTACTTGCGCAGGACGCGCTTGGCTTGGCTCCAGAAGTTCTCGATGCCGTTGATTTGCTTGCCCTTCTCGTCCACCAGCCCTCTGTCGTGGTCGATGCGCTCGTACCTGAACTCGCTGACGTCCAGGGCGTCGTGACCGCCGAACCCGTCGGTGTACACGATGGGATCGGGCACGACCTTCTGCCGGATGATCGGCATCAGGGTCTTGGCCTTGAGGCCGTCGGGGACTACCGTGTACACCTTGCCCGCACGTTCCAGAATACCGAACACCGCCACCTTCCCCGCCGCGCCCCGGCCTCGCC
>NZ_QXDL01000018.1:0-33968 GCF_003574345.1 Calidithermus terrae | reverse complement strand
CCCTCCCGCCCTGGAACCGTGCCCAAAGGCCCTCGCCCAGCCTGCGGTAGTCCGCCAGGACGGCGCGGGCGTTGTGCAGCTTGTCGGCGCAGGACACCAGCCGTGTGGCAGCGTCGGCCCCGGGCAGGTGGGCCAGGTAGGCCTCCTTCCGCCCCCGCCACGGCGGCTTGGGCTCCTCCCAGGCGTCGGTGCAGCCCTCCACGACGGCCGCCACCCGCTCCCCGAACCGCCGGCGGATGCGCTCGAGGGTCTCCCTGCCGCCCTGGTCCTCGGCGGCGTCGTGCAGCAGGGCGGCGATGGCCTCGTCCTCGCCCCCGCCGTGCTCCAGGACGATCGCGCTCACGGCCAGGAGGTGCGCGAGGTACGGGACGTCGGTGCCCTTGCGCCTCTGGCCCATGTGGAGCTCGAAGGCCAGGCCCAGGGCGTCTTTGAAGCGTTCGCTCAGCATTTCTGCCCCCTCTCACGCTGGCCGGGCTCGAGCCGCCTACGCCGGGGTGGGGGAGACCCCGGGCAGAGGTGGCCGAAGGCGGCAGTGTTGCCCGTATCGCGTTCGTTCACATTTCCTCCTGTTGAGCTTTTTTCGTTGCAAGTTCCTCCCGCTTCAGAAGGGTTGAAGCGGGAGGAACGCTGACGCTGTGTGGGATAACCGAAGTATACCTTGAGGATGACTGGTTTCAGCCCCCGAGTTTCCCTCAGTGGGAATTTAAGCTCACTGCAACGCTGCGCTTCACCAGCCGCAACAGCCTGCACAACCGGTTTCAATCCTCAGTAGGCATTTAAGCCTACTGCAACCACCCACCGAAAGGGGGATCCTCCCGTGAACGAGTTTCAATCCTCAGTAGGCATTTAAGCCTACTGCAACTGCAGCGCCGGAGGCTAGGCCAGCCCCAGACGTTTCAATCCTCAGTAGGCATTTAAGCCTACTGCAACGCGCATCCTTTCCTGGCAGGGCGTGCGGCGGCAGGTTTCAATCCTCAGTAGGCATTTAAGCCTACTGCAACGTCTCGGGGTCGAGCACCTCGACCTCGACCTCGAGCGTTTCAATCCTCAGTAGGCATTTAAGCCTACTGCAACCTCACTGAGCATCCAGTGCGGCCCGATAAAAGCAGTTTCAATCCTCAGTAGGCATTTAAGCCTACTGCAACCTGTGCTGCTAAATATCCATACTCCATGCTATCTGTTTCAATCCTCAGTAGGCATTTAAGCCTACTGCAACCTGAGGCGGAGGAGGGTCACCCCGCCCTCCTGTTTCAATCCTCAGTAGGCATTTAAGCCTACTGCAACCTGGGCTACGGTGGGCGCGATGTCGATGCGGCTGGTTTCAATCCTCAGTAGGCATTTAAGCCTACTGCAACGAGATACACTGAACCCATACACCCCGCCTGAGGGGTTTCAATCCTCAGTAGGCATTTAAGCCTACTGCAACCGCTACGACCCCGAGCCCTTCCCCAGCCTCCGATGTTTCAATCCTCAGTAGGCATTTAAGCCTACTGCAACCGCTACGACCCCGAGGCCTTCCCCAGCCTCCGATGTTTCAATCCTCAGTAGGCATTTAAGCCTACTGCAACTCGCGGAAGAAATAGCCCTCGAAGGCCCCCAAGTTTCAATCCTCAGTAGGCATTTAAGCCTACTGCAACCGGGCATCGTGATGGGATTCGCCCGAGGCACAGGGGGTTTCAATCCTCAGTAGGCATTTAAGCCTACTGCAACGGCCCC
Organism: Calidithermus terrae; assembly: GCF_003574345.1. Taxonomy (NCBI): domain Bacteria; kingdom Thermotogati; phylum Deinococcota; class Deinococci; order Thermales; family Thermaceae; genus Calidithermus; species Calidithermus terrae. The sequence continues at coordinate 32,252 of NZ_QXDL01000018.1, read as the reverse complement.
GGTGATGGCCCGGCTCTACGGGCTGGCGTTTCAATCCTCAGTAGGCATTTAAGCCTACTGCAACGGGTGGCGGGGATGGGCTCCCCGCCCGTCCCCGCGTTTCAATCCTCAGTAGGCATTTAAGCCTACTGCAACGTCGTCACCGCGCCGTGGGGCACCGTGACGGTGTTTCAATCCTCAGTAGGCATTTAAGCCTACTGCAACAAAACCGTCTTCGTGTCCTCCCGGGCGTAGTAGTTTCAATCCTCAGTAGGCATTTAAGCCTACTGCAACCTGAGTACACGCTGGCAGTAGGGGTCGATCTCGACGTTTCAATCCTCAGTAGGCATTTAAGCCTACTGCAACACGATTGCTTGACGGTCTTCCAAAATCCGATGCAGTTTCAATCCTCAGTAGGCATTTAAGCCTACTGCAACTTCCAGTGGGTCGCGCTGGCGACCGCCCGCTACCCCGGTTTCAATCCTCAGTAGGCATTTAAGCCTACTGCAACCCCTGCGCCGTGCGATCAAATCCGTACGGCACGTGCGGTTTCAATCCTCAGTAGGCATTTAAGCCTACTGCAACAGGCCTCGGCGTCCTTGGCGTCGAGGGCCTTCTGTACCGTTTCAATCCTCAGTAGGCATTTAAGCCTACTGCAACGATGCCCCATTTGGACGCAGCATCCTGTTGGCGTTTCAATCCTCAGTAGGCATTTAAGCCTACTGCAACGCTGGCGGTGGAGCCGCCGGTGAAGTAGGTCTTGGCGTTTCAATCCTCAGTAGGCATTTAAGCCTACTGCAACGTCCAAGCTGGCGGAAAACGGGCCCGAGCAAGGGGTTTCAATCCTCAGTAGGCATTTAAGCCTACTGCAACATACGTAACGAGCGGCAACACCGTGTTTTGGGGTGTTTCAATCCTCAGTAGGCATTTAAGCCTACTGCAACCCTCCTGGTGTCTTCCTCCTGGTCCGACTAGCTGGTTTCAATCCTCAGTAGGCATTTAAGCCTACTGCAACATGGAGACCCACTGTTCCTCCTCCTGGGCCTTTTGTTTCAATCCTCAGTAGGCATTTAAGCCTACTGCAACCCTAGGTCTATTGCCCTTTTTGCAATATCATACAGTTTCAATCCTCAGTAGGCATTTAAGCCTACTGCAACGGGCAAAAAGCTCCTGCTCCAGGGCGTAGAAGTAGTTTCAATCCTCAGTAGGCATTTAAGCCTACTGCAACCGGGTCCACCGCATGGGTGCGGGGGTCATGGTGGGGTTTCAATCCTCAGTAGGCATTTAAGCCTACTGCAACCTGCCGGTGCACGGTGGTGGGGGTGGTGCTCGAGTTTCAATCCTCAGTAGGCATTTAAGCCTACTGCAACGCCGACTCACCTCGGCGCTCCTCCGCGGTCTGGAAGTTTCAATCCTCAGTAGGCATTTAAGCCTACTGCAACCCGGTTCTCAGGCCAAAAGCGGGCGGCAGAAAGGGTTTCAATCCTCAGTAGGCATTTAAGCCTACTGCAACGCTTCTGCTGGTGCCGGCCGCGTCGGCTCAAGTTTCAATCCTCAGTAGGCATTTAAGCCTACTGCAACGTCGACCCTGCTCTATCTGGCGTTCAAGGAACCTGTTTCAATCCTCAGTAGGCATTTAAGCCTACTGCAACCGGCTTCACCCAGGAGTTATACCGTGTACGACGCCGTTTCAATCCTCAGTAGGCATTTAAGCCTACTGCAACCGCAAAATCATTGGCGACGATAGCGCCGGTTAAAGTTTCAATCCTCAGTAGGCATTTAAGCCTACTGCAACATGGCCTTTACCCCGCTGAAGCTGATAGTACACACGAGTTTCAATCCTCAGTAGGCATTTAAGCCTACTGCAACAAACAAGACACCACGAAAACGCCGAGCAACACGAGCAGTTTCAATCCTCAGTAGGCATTTAAGCCTACTGCAACCTCGGAGTACTCGAGGTGGTTGCGCGCGAAAGCCCAGTTTCAATCCTCAGTAGGCATTTAAGCCTACTGCAACCGGGTCTGCGCCCCGCCCGCGCGGGTCACGCTGTTTCAATCCTCAGTAGGCATTTAAGCCTACTGCAACGAAAGAGTTCTCGGCGTCCACATAGGCCTCCCACTCGTTTCAATCCTCAGTAGGCATTTAAGCCTACTGCAACCCACCTCCCACAGCACCGCCGGGAGCTGGTCGGGGTTTCAATCCTCAGTAGGCATTTAAGCCTACTGCAACCGAAGGGCGCATCTACGACGCGCTGCGCCGCAAGGAGTTTCAATCCTCAGTAGGCATTTAAGCCTACTGCAACATACGGCATGACGAGACATTTCGAAGTGATCGGTCAGTTTCAATCCTCAGTAGGCATTTAAGCCTACTGCAACTGGCGGTGACCATCTCCCCCTGGGCGATGCCGTTGTTTCAATCCTCAGTAGGCATTTAAGCCTACTGCAACCCAGACGCAGCAGATCGGCCAGCTCCTCGTCGGTGTTTCAATCCTCAGTAGGCATTTAAGCCTACTGCAACCACGGATCAGTTCCTCGGCGGTCGCCCAGGGGATCAGGTTTCAATCCTCAGTAGGCATTTAAGCCTACTGCAACCCACTCCTCCACGTCGTAATGACACGTCACCGCAACGTTTCAATCCTCAGTAGGCATTTAAGCCTACTGCAACATGATCTCGTCTCGGGCGTTCCTGGCGGTCTGCCCGTTTCAATCCTCAGTAGGCATTTAAGCCTACTGCAACGCTACACCGGCCCTCTCACCACCCCGCCGTGTTCCTGTTTCAATCCTCAGTAGGCATTTAAGCCTACTGCAACGCAACGGGCACGACGGGGACGGGGCGCTGCCGACGTTTCAATCCTCAGTAGGCATTTAAGCCTACTGCAACATGGAGCTGAACGCCCGGCTGGTGCGGGCCAACGAGGTTTCAATCCTCAGTAGGCATTTAAGCCTACTGCAACGCGTGATCATCGAGGGCGAGCACCGCTATATCCCCTGGTTTCAATCCTCAGTAGGCATTTAAGCCTACTGCAACGCATACACCGCCTGAGGCTCCCACTGGGTGTCCGCGTTTCAATCCTCAGTAGGCATTTAAGCCTACTGCAACGCCACGGTGCTGGCCGAGACGGCGTTCACCGATGTTTCAATCCTCAGTAGGCATTTAAGCCTACTGCAACGCGCTGGCGTCCTCGCCCAGATCGGCGGACCAGAAGGTTTCAATCCTCAGTAGGCATTTAAGCCTACTGCAACGGCGATAATAGATGAAATTGTCTGTTTGTTCTGGTTTCAATCCTCAGTAGGCATTTAAGCCTACTGCAACCGGTCCAGTAAGTCGCCTACTTCAGATGGTGAGTTTCAATCCTCAGTAGGCATTTAAGCCTACTGCAACCCGGGAGGCGCGGCAGATGCGGAAGGAGCGGGAGGGGTTTCAATCCTCAGTAGGCATTTAAGCCTACTGCAACGCCGCGCTGGGCGGAGTGGGAGCCGGGCATTGGCGTTTCAATCCTCAGTAGGCATTTAAGCCTACTGCAACCCCCTCGTACCAGTCGTGGTGCATCGACACCTTGTTTCAATCCTCAGTAGGCATTTAAGCCTACTGCAACGGGGTCCATTTTAGCAGCGTCGTGAAGCGGATAGCTAGGTTTCGGCGCGCGAACCCTGTTGTGAAGGGTAGCCAGCGACAGTACTAGGCTCAAGCTGCTTGCTCGGTTTATGGCGTCCTGAAGGGCTGAATTCGGCTTGCGCGAACCCCCTGGTGTTTTTGCTCTTGCTTGGGGTTCGCGCTGGCGGTGCAGATGAAGTCGGCCGACCTGGAGCACCGCGCAAAGATCATGCGCGCCTCGGCCCGACCCTGTCCGGCGTGAGAGACAAATACCTCACCCGAACGGTTGGCAACCTCGGCATTAAGCGCTCTCTTCTCGTGAAAGGAGGTCTGGGTTTCCTTCTGGTGCTTTTCCTGTCGGCGGGCTCGCTGTTGACCCCGCTCCAGCCCGTAGGAAGCCACCCCCAGGTGATCGCCGATGGCGATGACCCTAAGATCGGTACGGGCGGTTAGAGGAATTTGGGTTAGGGGAGGCCGCGTGCCTCCCCTAAGGTTTGTAAAATGACTCCGGAGTGGGAAAAATCGCGATCGATGATGCTCGAGTGAGCCTTATGGCCCTGGTGGACACGGACCGGGTGGCACCGGCGGTGCGGTTGCTGGAGAGCCTGGTGCACCAAGCTTCTACGCACCAGCAGGCTGAGCAGGTAGCGGAGCTGTTTGGCCTGTTTCCTGAAGGCTGGTTGCGCCAGGAGGTTTCCCTACAACAGCTGTACGCCGCGGTTTTGTGCCGTTCCCGCCGATCCGGGACGCTGCTGGCTTACATCGATGCGCTGTCCCTGCCAATTTCCCCTGTCCTGGGGGTGTACCGGGCTTGGGCCCTGCTGCGGGAAGGCCGTCATCAGGAGGCGCTTGATCAGCTCGAGGCCCTGGACTTGGCGCGGAGCTCGTCCGTGCTCGAGGAGCACACCCCCCTCGAGCGCGGGCTCTACTGGCGCACCAGAGGGGAGGTGCTGTTCCGCCTGGGGCGGGCCGAGTGGCACGAGGCGTTCGTGAAGGCGCGGGGAGATTTAAAGGGGGCGGCGCTGGGCCGCAGCCTCGTTGACGAGGGCGGGTTGCTCTACCTCTCGGGCCAACGCTCCGCGGCGCGGGTGGTGTGGGCCGAGGCCCTGGCTTATCTGCGCGATGATCCCTATTACTTGGCCTGGGCACGTCACAGCTTGGGGACGGCGCTCATCAAGGACCGCCCGGAGGAGGCCGAGCAGCACCTGCTCGAGGCCGTTCGGCTCAGCCGCAAGGCGGTGGCGCGGGAATTCCGGGCGCGAGCCCTGTGTGGCTTGGGAGCCGTCCGCCGCTCCTTTGGGGAGTGGGAGCGGGCCCTGGAGAGTTACCACGAAGCCGCCCAGGTCGCCTGCGACCGGGACGACCGGCAGCAAGCCCTGTGGGGCTACGGCCACACCCTTCGCCTGCTGGGCCGGACTGAGGAGGCGCTGGCCCAGCTCACGCTGGCGCTCGAGTGCGATCCCTCCCCCGCCTCGAGCTGGCTGAACGCCGATATCGCTGCGGCGCGGCTGATGCTGGGGGACGTCGCCGGGGCCCAAAACGCCCTTGCCGGCCCTCTCGTGCTGGGCGAGCGGGGGAGGGTGGTGCGGGCGGTAGTCCAAGCAGCCCTGCACCACCGCAGCGGGGCGTGGGAAGCTGCCCAGGGGCTGCTGGAGGGCCTCGAGCCCGCCAACCTCTGGGTGCGGGAGGAGCTGCACTGCTTCCCTGAATTGAAACCCTGCCTGGGCCAGCCGGCGCCGGAGGTGCCGCAGAAGCTGTGCGTCGAGGTCAACCCCTTCGGCTCGCTCGAGGTCAAGGTGAACGGCCGGCCGGTGCCCATCAGCCCGACCGGGCGCCCAGGCGAACTGCTGGTGCTCCTGCTTGAGAACGGCGGAAGCGCCGGCGTAGAGCACCTCCTCGACCAGCTTTACGGGCAAGACCGCCCCCAAGACCGCAAGGCCCTATGGGAGACCGCCGAACGCCTGCGGCGAGCGCTCGGGTGGAAGGGCAGCATGCAGGTCCACGGCGGGGTCTACCGCCTCGACCCCGCCGCCGAGTGGGTGTACCGCGACCGCCCGCCGACCCCGAACGCGGCGGAGTTCATGGTCGGTCACTACGCCAACTGGATCCAGGAACGGCGCGGCATGTCGCCGTGGGTGGTTTGAGGTTCGCGTTGCGCCCCTCTTCCCACTCCTACGCCCTGCCCTGCGCTTCACGCGGTAAACCCTCTAAAACAACACTCAAGTTTCTTGCGCCCTTTAGCCCTTACGCGGTGAGATGGATGGTCTCTGGATGCCCTTCGGTACATTCGTAGTTACCAACCCTTATGCAGCCGGACGACACTGATCTGCCCAATGCCACCCACGAGAAGGCCCTCCGGCTCGTCAGGCTGCTGGAGCTGCTCAAGCTCAAGCCCTGGACGGCACAACAGCTCGCCACCGCACTCGGCGTCAGGAAGCGGGCGGTGCTGTACTACCTCGAAGACCTCAAGGAGCTCGAGCCCTACCTGGGCTTCCGACTGCTGCACGATGAGATCCGGCACACCTACGCCCTCAACGCCGGCGTGCTCCTGAGCGACATCGACAAGGTGGTGGCGCACACGGCCCTGCGGATGCTCTACCACCACTCGTCGGGTCATAACCAGCAGTACCTCGAGGCCATGCTCAAGCTGGCCCGTGGCCTGCCCGAGCCCGCCCGGACCGTCGCGCAGCGCAGCGCCGAGTCCATGGCCGCCCGTGGACCAGGCCTCGAGGGCAGCAACCTCGAGAAGATCACCAACGCCTGGTTCCGCCGCCAGCTCGTCCAGTTCCACTACCAGCTCCCCGGGCGGCGCGAGCCCACCAAATTCGAGCTGGAAACCTACTTCATCGAGGTCTCGCGGGCCAACATGGCGGTCTACGTCATCGGCCGCGAGCGCAGCTACAAGAACGAGCTGCGCACCTTTAAGCTCGCGCGGATGCAGTTTGTCACTCTGGTCGGCTCGACCGAGGCCTACGAGATCCCGGCCAGCTTCGACCCCCGGGAGTACCTCTCCGACGCCTGGGGCATCGTGGGGGGCGGGGGGAACCCCGTGCGGGTGAAGCTGCGCTTCTTGCCCAGCGCCGTCCAGCGCATCCGGGAGGGGGGCTACCCCAACCTCAGGGAGCTGGAGCAGCGCGACGACGGCAGCCTGGTGGTGGAGGTTACGGTAGGCACCGACGAGGGCGGTTTCCCTATCGAGCTGCTGTCGTGGGTGCAGAGCTGGGGGCCGAGGGTGGAGGTGCTGGAGCCGGAGTTCTTCCGGCAGCGCTGGCTCGAGGAGGCCGTAGCCGTGGCAGAGTTGTACAGCTCCGACCGGAACCTTGGTTCAACGGCCAATGGCTCGTACTGGGCCCATACGCCCCGCAAAGACGACCCCAGGCAGCGGTGGCAGCCGTTGCGCGAGCACCTCGAGGCCGTCGCCGGCCTGGCCCGCGACTTCGCTGCCCAATTCAACGTTCCGGCGGCCTCCGAGCTGGCTTACTGGCTGGGCATCCTCCATGACCTGGGCAAATACAGCCAGGAGTTTCAGGACTACCTCCGGGCAGCGTACCGGGCTGACCGATTCGGAAGCCCGCCCCCCGCCGGGAAAGTGGACCATTCCAGCGCCGGGGCCGTACTGGGCCGGGACCTCCTGCTCGCGGGCTATGAGGACGACCTCATCCCTGCGAACGGGCTCGGCAGCGAGTTGGCGTGGGTGGTGGCATACCACCACGGCAGGATTGGCGACCGCTCCCTGCTCACCGACCGGCTGCTCCGACGCAGGGAGAGCCCGGAGGTCCGGCAGGCCCTGGACCGGGCCTGCGAGGAGCTGGAGGACATCTTCGGGGGTGTGGCTCCCGAGGTCGCTGAGCTCGAGCCCCTCGCCCGCGAATTCTTCATCCGGATGCTGTTGAGCGCCCTGGTGGACGCGGACCGGCTCGATACAGAGCGCTTCTGGAGCCCCAGGCGGTACGCCTACCGCACCGCCCCCAAAGCCAACCTGCAGGAACTGCTCGCCAGGGTGAAAGAGGGGCAGGAGAAGATCCGCAGCGCCGATACCCTGGTCAACCGGGCCCGCTGGGAGATCTATCAGGCCGCCCTCGAGGCCGCCGCTCTCGAGCCCGGCTTCTTCCGGCTCACCGTGCCGACCGGGGGCGGAAAGACCCGCTCAAGCCTGGCCTTCGCGCTGGAACACGCGGTGAAGTTCGGCCTGCGGCGAGTGGTCTACGCGGTCCCCTACACCAGCATCATCGACCAGACCGCCGAAGAGTTCGCCAAGCTGCTAGGGGCAGAAAACGTCCTCGAGCACCACTCAGCCTACGAGCCCGCCGACGCGGAGGAGGAAAGCCGCGCCAGGCTGGCTTCGGAGAACTGGGACATGCCTGTGGTGGTCACCACCACCGTGCAGTTGTTCGAGAGCCTCCTGAGCAACAACCCCAGCAAGCTCCGCAAGATCCACAACCTCGCCGGGTCGGTGATCGTGCTCGACGAGGTGCAGACGCTGCCGGCTAATCTCCTCCAGCCCACCCTGGACGTGCTCAAGGAGCTGGTCCGGCACTACCGGGTGAGCGTGGTGCTGTGCACGGCGACCCAGCCCGCGCTCGACGCTCCCCTGGGCTTTGCCATGCTGGAGGGCGTGCGGGAGATCGTGCCCGACCCCAGGCGCTACTTCCGACAGCTCAAGCGGGTAGCGTACAGGCTCGAGCTCCAGCCGCAGCCCTGGGAGGCGGTGGCCGAGCGGCTTCGCGGGCACGATCAGGTACTGTGCATCGTCAACACCAAACAGCAGGCCCGGGATCTGTATGCTGCCCTCGACGACCCTGAGGCCGTCCATCTCTCGACCCACATGTACCCCGCCCACCGGCGAGAGGTGCTCGCCGCCATCCGGGACCGCCTGAAGCGCAACCTCCCCTGCCGGGTGGTCTCGACCCAATTGGTCGAAGCAGGCGTGAACCTGGACTTCCCCATGGTTTACCGGGCCCTGGGGCCTCTGGACTCGGTGGTGCAGGCCGCAGGGCGCTGCAACCGCGAGGGGAGGCTCGAGCGTGGGGGTCAGCCGGTCCTGGGCGAGGTGACCGTATTCCGCCCCGAGCGTGAAGGCCTGCCGCAAGGCGTCTACGCCAGCGCCACCGGCCTCGCACGGAATTTGCTGCGCCAGGGCGCTGACCTGGACGACCCCGAACTCTTCACCCGGTACTTCACCGAGCTCTACCGTGACCTCACCCACACCGACGCCAAGGAGGTCCAGAGCTTCCGCCAGCAATTTAACTACCCGAAGGTGGCCGAATTGTACCGGCTAATCGGCGACAACACCTTCCCTGTGTTGGTGCGCAAGCGGGCCCAGGATGCCGCAGCCATCGACCGGATCTTGAGCCAGCACACAGGCTTTATGGCCCTGCGGAAGCTCCAGCCGTACATCGTCAACATTTACGCCAGCAACAAGGAAAAGCTGGCCCCCTTCATCCGCGAGATGACCGAGCTCGATGTCGAACTTTGGGAGTGGACCGGGAACTATAGCGAGAAGCTGGGGATCGAGGAGCTGTTCGACGCCGGCGATAGTGTCGTTTGACCGGAGGTGAGCCTGGAATGGTAGCTGTGAAGGTATGGGGCGAGTACGCCTGCTTCACCCGCCCCGAGAACAAGGTGGAGCGAGTCTCCTACGACGTGATGACTCCCAGTGCAGCCAGAGGGGTGCTCGAGGCCATCTTCTGGAAGCCCGAATTCCGCTGGAGGGTGCGCGAAATCTGGGTGCTCAACCCCATCAAGCGCTTCTCCATCCTCCGCAACGAGGTCAATACCGTGGCCTCAGCCCGCTCCGCCCAAGGCTGGCAGAAGTTGGGCGGGGGTTTCTTCGCCGAGGAAGACCGTGCCCAGCGCAATGCACTGGTTCTCAAGGACGTGGCCTACGTGATCCGGGCCGACCTCGAGATCGCCCCCCACGCCACCGACCCTCTCGCCAAGTACCGCGAGATCTTCGAGCGGCGGGTAGAGAAGGGCCAGGCCCGCCACCAACCCTACCTGGGCACGCGGGAGTTCACCGGCTACTTCGCCCCGGTGAGCGCCGAAGACCGGCCGCTCGAGGCGCTCACCGAAGACTTAGGCCGGATGCTCTTCGACCTCGAGTTCACCGAGGATAAGGACGGGCCGGTCAAGTTCCGCAAGCACGGCGCCAACGGGGGAGCGTGGGTGAAGGGGAGAGCAGTCCCCAAATTCTTCGCGGCGCGGCTCGAGCGGGGCGTTCTGAAAGCCCCTGACTTGTACAGGAGCGTGAACTGATGCTCTTGCAGCAGCTAGTAGCCTACGCCGAGCGGCTGGAGCGCGAGGAGGCCGGCGGCAGTTCCAAAGCGCCGTTCATGTACCAGGAGCAGCCAGTTCGCTGGCTGATCTACATGGACGCACAAGGGAATTTCCAGCGCCTCGAGCGCACCTCCGACGGCTCGGGGAAGAAGAGTGACCGGGGGAAGCGTCTGCTCACCCCGCACGTCATCCGGACCATGGCCCCAAGGGCCAAGCTCCTCGCCGATAACGGGGAGTACGTGCTCGGGCTGAGCAAGGAGGGGGCCGACGCTTCCAAGGTTCAGCAGCGCCACGAGCTCTTCAAGCAGGAGGTGTTGGCCTGTGCCAAAGCCACGGAAATACCCGAAGTCTGGGCTGTGCATCGCTTCCTGGAAGTCCTGGATCTCTCCAAACTAAGCCTAGAAGCCGATTTCAGCGCGGACGACAACCTGACCTTCGTGGTGGACGGGGTGCGACCGATCGACCTTCCCGAGGTCCAGCGGTACTGGGCAGACCAGTTCGCGGTGACGGAAGGTGCCAATGGCGCGAAGGGGCTCAAGGCCGAGTGCCTGATCTCGGGTGCCGTCGGGCCGGTCATGGATCGTGAGCCCGTCAAGATCAAGGGAATCCCCGGCGGCCAGACCTCAGGGATGAACTTCATCTCAGCCAACGCGGCTGCTTTCGAGTCGTACGGGCTCTCGGCCTCCCAGATCGCCCCGGTCCGCCTCGACCTCGCCGAAAAGTACGCCAACGCCCTCAACCACCTGCTCAAGAACGAGTCCACCCATCTCCGCGTGGGGCCGGTGGTCTACGCCTTCTGGACCAGGACCAGCCCAATCCCGCCCGTGGCCGAGTTGTTGAAAAACCCTCGAGGCGAGAGTGTCCTCGATCGGCTCAAGCGGGGAGCGGAGGCCAGGCCAAAGATTGCCGCCGACGCGCAGCAGGTGCGCAACGCCATCCAGGGCATATTCAGCGGCAGGGAGTTCACCGCTCTCCCCGAGGACGAGTTTTACGCCGTGAGCCTTTCGGCGAGCGGGAGCCGCGTGGTGGTGCGCGACCACGTCACCGTAACGGTCAAGGAGGTCCGGCGGAACCTCGAGCGCTACTTCGAGAGCCAGGAGCTCTATGACCTCGAGCCCTTCGGTATCTATGCGCTGGCGGGGAGTCTCTACCGAGACGCCAACAAAGAGATGGTCGCCTCCGTCCCTACGGCGATCACGGCCTTCGCCCTCAAACAAACCCCGCTGCCGTGGGCCTTCCTGGCCCAACTGGCCGCGCGCAACCGCGCCGAGCAGCGGGTGACCGCCCCTCGAGCCGTCCTCACCCGAATGGTGCTTATCTCTGGAGGAAAGATCGGTATGAATGAACTCAAGCGTCTGGAACCCGACCGGCCGGACTCCCCCGGCTACCACCTGGGGCGGCTCATGGCCCTGCTGGAAGACCTTCAGTACGCCGCCCTCGGCAAGGTCAACACCACCGTCACCGACCGGTTTTATGGCTCCTTGAGCAGCACCCCGGTGATGCCCTACCGCGCCCTGATGAACGGGGCACAGGCCCACCTCAGCAAGCTCCGCAAAGACCCCAGCAAGAAGGGGCTACACGGCCTCTTCGAGCGGCGCATCGCTGAGATCTCGCTGCACCTGAAGAGCATCCCCGCCACCCTCGACCTGGAGAACCAGGCGCTGTTCAGTCTCGGTTACTACCACCAGAAAGCCGAAAAGTTCGAAGCCATCGCCGAAGCCAAAGCCGCACAACAGGCCAAGCAGGCCGAAGGAGGAGTCCAGTGAACCCCCACCTCAACCCCGCAGTCCGTCACGACTTCGTGCTCCTGTTCGACGTCACCAACGGCAACCCCAACGGCGACCCCGACGCCGGTAACCTCCCCCGCGTAGACCCCGAGACCGGCCTGGGCATCGTGACCGACGTGGCCCTCAAGCGTAAGATCCGCAATTTCGTCGATGCCTACAAAGGTAAGGAAGAGCGCTACAAGATTTATGTCCAGCAGGGGGCGATCCTGAACAACCACCACTTGCGCGCCTATACGGCCCTGGGGAAGAAACCCCGAGGGAAGGGTGAGGCTGCCGACCCCGAAGCGCGCAGGTGGATGTGCGACAACTTCTTCGACGTCCGGGCCTTCGGCGCGGTGATGAGCACGGAGGTCAACTGCGGACAGGTGCGGGGCCCCGTTCAGCTCACCTTCGCCCGCTCGGTCGATCGCATCCTCCCGATGGACGCCGCCATCACCCGCGTGGCCCTGACGAGGGCGGAGGAGAAGGGAAGCGTGGCCGATGACGAGGGCGAGGAGACCGCCCGTAGCGGGACCATCGGGCGCAAAGCCTACATCCCCTACGGGCTCTACGTCGCCAAAGGCTTCTTCGTGCCGAGCTTCGCCCAGGACACCGGGTTCAACTCCGAGGACCTGGCGGTGCTCTGGACGGCCCTCGAGCAGATGTGGGACCTCGACCGCTCGGCGAGCCGCGGCTACACCGCATGCCGGGGGCTCTACGTCTTCTCCCACAGCAGCCCGCTGGGGAACGTGGCCGCCCACAAGCTCATCGACCGCATCAAGGTTGAACCTGTGGGGGTGGCCCGGCAATTCTCGGACTATACTGTGCAGGTGGACCGGGAAAACCTGCCCGAAGGGGTGACGCTCACCCAACTGGTATGAGCCCTGAGCTGCGGGGGATGGGGTCATCCCCCATCCCCATTTCTGCCCTGCAGCACTACGTCTACTGCCCCCGCCAGTGCGCCCTGATCCACCTCGAGCAAGTTTGGGACGAAAACCTCTACACCCTGCGGGGGCGGCGGGCTCATGAGGGCGTGGACGTACCCGAGGGCGTGGTGCGCGAGGGTGTGCGGGTCGAGTATGCCCTGCCGCTCTGGTCGGACCGGCTGGGCATCGCCGGGCGGGCCGACGTGGTGGAGTTCGCCGACGGCCTGCCCTACCCGGTCGAGCACAAAGTAGGCTCGCGCTGGGCCAAGCGGGCCGATCAGGTGCAGCTTTGCGCCCAGGGGATGTGCCTGGAAGAAATGTTCGGCGTGCGAGTGCCGGCGGGGGCGCTGTTCTACAAAGCCTCCCGGCGCAGGCTCGAGGTGGCCTTCACTCCAGAGCTGCGGGCCGAGGTGGAGCGGATAGTCGCGGAGGTGCGGCGGCTGCTCGAGCAGGACCAGCTCCCGCCCCCGGTTGCCGACGCCCGCTGCCCCCACTGCTCGCTGATCGACACCTGCATGCCCTACGTCAGCTCCGCGATGGCCGCGCACCTGCCGTCACCGCCCAGCTCGGGGGAGCCATGAACACCCAGTTGCTCAACACCCTTTACGTCCAGGCCCAGGGGGCCTACCTGCGCCTCCAGGGCGATACGGTACGCGTCGAGGTGGAGGGCAGCCTCAAGTGCCAGATCCCGCTGCACCACCTCGACGGCCTGTGCCTTTTCGGCAACGTGCTCGTCTCGCCCTTTTTGCTCCACCGCTGCGCCCAGGACGGCCGCGAGGTGGCCTGGTACGGCGAGAACGGGCGCTTTCAGGGGCGCCTAGCCGGCCCGGTCTCGGGGAACGTGCTCCTGCGGCGGGCCCAGCACCAGGCGCTAGACGCCAAGGCCGTATACCTTGCCCAGCGCTTCGTGGAGAGTAAGCTCAGGAATACCCGGGCGCTGCTTCAACGGGCGATGCGCGAACGGGGGGAGACCGAAGCCTTCGCCTCGGCCCTGGCGGAGCACGAAACCTCCTTACGCTGGCTCCCCTACGCACAAACCCTCGACGAAGTCCGCGGCCTGGAGGGTAACGCGGCTTCCGCCTATTTCGCGGCGTTCGGTGAATTGCTAATCGGAGGAGAGTTTTCCTTCAACGGCCGTAACAAGCGTCCTCCCCGCGACCCGGTGAACGCGTTGCTGGGGTTCGTGTATGCCCTTCTAGCCACCCAGTGCACCGCCGCTTTGGAGGGGGTGGGCCTCGACCCGCAGGTGGGTTTCCTGCACGCCCTGCGTCCGGGCCGGAACGCGCTCGCCCTGGACCTCCTCGAGGAGTTCCGCGCCTGGTGGGGTGACCGCCTGGTCCTGGCCCTCCTCAACCGCAAGCAACTGACCTCGAGGCACTTCGAAGAGCGCCCCGGCGGGGCGGTGCTCCTGTCGGAGGACGGCCGCAAGGAGGTGATCGTTGCCTTCCAGAAGCGCCGCCAGGAGACGGTACAGCACCCGCTCTTCAAGGAGCCCGTGCCCATCGGCCTGTTGCCCCACATCCAAGCCCGTCTGCTCGCCCGCTACCTGCGGGGTGACCTGCCAGAGTACGTGCCCTTCGTGGGCAAGTAGGAGTGCACCGATGGAACGGCTCGACATCCTGGTCACCTACGACGTCAACACCGTCTCGGAGGAGGGCAAAGCGCGGCTGGCCCGGGTGGCTAAGGTTTGCAAGAACTACGGCCAGCGCGTCCAGATGTCGGTGTTCGAGTGCCGCGTCACCCGGGCCCAGCTCGAGGAGCTCGAGGCCAAGCTGCTCAAGGTGATCGAGCCCGACAAGGACAGCCTCCGCATCTACACCCTCCCAGGAGGGCGTGAAAAATGCTTGAGAACACACGGGCAAGACCGGTATCAGGACTTCGATGACCCCCTAGTCCTTTAGCGCGAACCCCTAGTAGGTGCGAAAACCCGGGAGGTTCGCGCAAAGCCATTTTGCGGCTTGGGTACTTTGAAAGCTTGGCTATACTGGGAACCACCTCGCACCGCGGAGGTGGCCTCAGCCCCCAGGTTCGCGCGGTACTGGCTATCAATGCAGTCCTGCACGTATGGGTTTTTGAGGCCGTTGCAGTGGGCAATTAAGCCCACTGAGGATTGAAACTGCGCCCTCGCGCGTTGGGGGAACGGCCCGGTGCGCGTTGCAGTGGGCAATTAAGCCCACTGAGGATTGAAACCTCAGCAGCCAATAGCTCGAGGTACTGGATGGTGGTTGCAGTGGGCAATTAAGCCCACTGAGGATTGAAACAAGGGCCGGGGCATCGCCGACCCCGACGCCGCCGTTGCAGTGGGCAATTAAGCCCACTGAGGATTGAAACCTCCTGCTTCTTGGCAGTCTCCAGCGTGATGAGGTCGTTGCAGTGGGCAATTAAGCCCACTGAGGATTGAAACTAGCCTCATGCCCCCACCTCCCCCCAACCCCGGTTGCAGTGGGCAATTAAGCCCACTGAGGATTGAAACCAGTCCGCCACCCTCAGCCTCAGCAGCACCGACCTCGTTGCAGTGGGCAATTAAGCCCACTGAGGATTGAAACGCAACAGCCTCCAGTTTGGGCTTCCCGTAGCGCTGTTGCAGTGGGCAATTAAGCCCACTGAGGATTGAAACGACGTGTTCCGCCTGCTCGAGCACGGCGGCGACTGTTGCAGTGGGCAATTAAGCCCACTGAGGATTGAAACCCGGCCTTCGACGTCATCATCCCCGACACGGTGGTTGCAGTGGGCAATTAAGCCCACTGAGGATTGAAACTCTATTGCAAGAAGTCATTGAGTTTGTTGGACGCGGGTTGCAGTGGGCAATTAAGCCCACTGAGGATTGAAACCGTTTGCGCCCCTCGTGCTCGCCCTGGCCCTTGAAGTTGCAGTGGGCAATTAAGCCCACTGAGGATTGAAACAGCTTGGGTCATGGTTCCCCCTCAGAGCCCGCACGTTGCAGTGGGCAATTAAGCCCACTGAGGATTGAAACCTCCGTCTCGTCGTAGTGGCGTAGCTGGACGCTCGGTTGCAGTGGGCAATTAAGCCCACTGAGGATTGAAACTTCGCCCCCAACCCCAGCACCACGCTCGGAACGGGGTTGCAGTGGGCAATTAAGCCCACTGAGGATTGAAACAAGAACGGGGCCTGGAACCCCCTGAGCGCCCGCCGTTGCAGTGGGCAATTAAGCCCACTGAGGATTGAAACGGCCAAGGAGATCGTGGCGGTGCCGATCCTCACCACGGGTTGCAGTGGGCAATTAAGCCCACTGAGGATTGAAACCCTTTCGAGATTTTGCCGTCCTGCACGATTCAAAGTTGCAGTGGGCAATTAAGCCCACTGAGGATTGAAACGCCGTCGAGCGCACCGTGCGCCAGGGCGTGGCCTCGTTGCAGTGGGCAATTAAGCCCACTGAGGATTGAAACTTCCAGTGGCTGAGGATCAGCTCGAGCGCCTGTTGTTGCAGTGGGCAATTAAGCCCACTGAGGATTGAAACAGCCAGGCATTCAGTGCAGTCCGGCAATTCGTAGGTTGCAGTGGGCAATTAAGCCCACTGAGGATTGAAACCCCCACCGGTCTCCTCGACGAAGGTCAGGCTGGTGGTTGCAGTGGGCAATTAAGCCCACTGAGGATTGAAACTAGGGGCCTTACAGCGCCTCACAACCCCCTCGTCGTTGCAGTGGGCAATTAAGCCCACTGAGGATTGAAACCCGGGGATGCTCGAGGCCGCCCTGAGCCGGCCCGGTTGCAGTGGGCAATTAAGCCCACTGAGGATTGAAACATGAGAGATACCCGCTACGTCTACGGGGCCACCTGGTTGCAGTGGGCAATTAAGCCCACTGAGGATTGAAACCTGGCGGTCTGCCCGAACGTGGGGTCCTCGATCTTCGTTGCAGTGGGCAATTAAGCCCACTGAGGATTGAAACGTGTAGGGGGCCAGATAGGTCTCGGCCTCGGGGGTTGCAGTGGGCAATTAAGCCCACTGAGGATTGAAACTCGTGATGGGAAGAGCGTGGTGCGTTGGCGCGACGTTGCAGTGGGCAATTAAGCCCACTGAGGATTGAAACGAGGCCCGCTGCGAGCTGCGCGGGCTCAAGCGGGCGTTGCAGTGGGCAATTAAGCCCACTGAGGATTGAAACTCCCTATCGGCTTTTTTCTTGGTGCCAAGGGGCGGTTGCAGTGGGCAATTAAGCCCACTGAGGATTGAAACAGCGGTGAGGGTGACGAAAACGAAACTGCCGTCGTTGCAGTGGGCAATTAAGCCCACTGAGGATTGAAACCCCTCCACCCCGCGAATGTACAGCTCCGGCAGGGGGTTGCAGTGGGCAATTAAGCCCACTGAGGATTGAAACTTCAGCCAGGAGAAGGACGATGAACGGTAAAAACGTTGCAGTGGGCAATTAAGCCCACTGAGGATTGAAACCAGACGAACACCAGCAGATCACCCATTCCTCCGGTTGCAGTGGGCAATTAAGCCCACTGAGGATTGAAACTGGCGCGAGCGCAGGCCGCTCGTGCTCGCCTGCGTTGCAGTGGGCAATTAAGCCCACTGAGGATTGAAACCCATCGAGGAGAAGCCCTGGCAGATCGGTCTCATCGGTTGCAGTGGGCAATTAAGCCCACTGAGGATTGAAACTTGTGGCACTCTGTGCTTGCACAACACCTCCGTTGCAGTGGGCAATTAAGCCCACTGAGGATTGAAACGCGCTGCTGACGGAGACCGGGCCGGACGCCCTGCGGTTGCAGTGGGCAATTAAGCCCACTGAGGATTGAAACCGCAGTTCCGTGATCTGGGCGCGCAGGGCGAGGTTGCAGTGGGCAATTAAGCCCACTGAGGATTGAAACCAGAAGCCGCAGGCCACCTGCCGCAGGGCGCTGTTGCAGTGGGCAATTAAGCCCACTGAGGATTGAAACGATGTCCATATCCCCTCCACGACCAGCGTAGCCGTTGCAGTGGGCAATTAAGCCCACTGAGGATTGAAACGTTAGCCCCAGCATCTGGCTGGGGCGGCAGCCGTAGCGCGTTGCAGTGGGCAATTAAGCCCACTGAGGATTGAAACGGGACAGGGGGGGCTCGAGGCGTCCCGGTTTCGGGGTTGCAGTGGGCAATTAAGCCCACTGAGGATTGAAACCCCCCGGCGCGGTGGGCATCCTGATCCAGACCCGGTTGCAGTGGGCAATTAAGCCCACTGAGGATTGAAACACCTGGGGCGAGATCCACGACAAGGCGGTGCAGGAGGGTTGCAGTGGGCAATTAAGCCCACTGAGGATTGAAACCTCTTCCTGGCCGACGGGGTGGTCAGGACCACGCGTTGCAGTGGGCAATTAAGCCCACTGAGGATTGAAACGGCGATCAACCCTCAACGCTCGACCCTCGACCCTCGTTGCAGTGGGCAATTAAGCCCACTGAGGATTGAAACCACCCCGCGCACGCTGGCTTTGTAGATGGCGGTGGTTGCAGTGGGCAATTAAGCCCACTGAGGATTGAAACACCGGGCTGATGTGGTGGGTGGCGGCCGCCGTGGGTTGCAGTGGGCAATTAAGCCCACTGAGGATTGAAACCAAGCCGGGGCCCAAGCCTACGGGCCGGACCAAACGTTGCAGTGGGCAATTAAGCCCACTGAGGATTGAAACCAGTTCGGCAAGCCGGGGGGCGAGAACAGCTCGGTGTTGCAGTGGGCAATTAAGCCCACTGAGGATTGAAACCGCCAGACCGCCGTCAACTTCACCCTCGACTCGGGGTTGCAGTGGGCAATTAAGCCCACTGAGGATTGAAACTCCTCGGCCCGCCTCAGGGCGGGGGCGGCCAGCTCGTTGCAGTGGGCAATTAAGCCCACTGAGGATTGAAACTCGCGCTCGTAGAACTCCAGGAGCCCTGGGCCCTGTTGCAGTGGGCAATTAAGCCCACTGAGGATTGAAACGTGGCGCCTGGGCCGCGCCCCTGAGCTCGAGGTCATGTTGCAGTGGGCAATTAAGCCCACTGAGGATTGAAACAAGGCGTACCGCCGCTGAGGCGGGCGCGGGAGGGGGGTTGCAGTGGGCAATTAAGCCCACTGAGGATTGAAACCCGGGTGCTCACCCTCGAGGACTTCCGGGCCGGGCGGGTTGCAGTGGGCAATTAAGCCCACTGAGGATTGAAACACCGCCCAGGCGGGCTATACCTCGAACTCGGGGTCGGTTGCAGTGGGCAATTAAGCCCACTGAGGATTGAAACGCAAGCTCGCCAGCCTGCCCACCGACCTGCCCGACGTTGCAGTGGGCAATTAAGCCCACTGAGGATTGAAACAACTTGTACATAACTGTTATCCGGAACTCGTATTGGTTGCAGTGGGCAATTAAGCCCACTGAGGATTGAAACAACTCGGCGGGCGGCGGGGGGCTGGTCTACCACGGTTGCAGTGGGCAATTAAGCCCACTGAGGATTGAAACGCCCTCAGCCCCCAGGCGCGGGCCCTGCTCGAGGCCGGTTGCAGTGGGCAATTAAGCCCACTGAGGATTGAAACCTGGGCCTCAGCGGCATCACCGGCTACCCGACGCCGTTGCAGTGGGCAATTAAGCCCACTGAGGATTGAAACTCCCAGTCGTTGATGAGCAGCTGGCGCACCTGCTGGTTGCAGTGGGCAATTAAGCCCACTGAGGATTGAAACTACACCGACCACCTGGGGCAGAAGGCCCTGCCGGCGTTGCAGTGGGCAATTAAGCCCACTGAGGATTGAAACAGCGCCCGCCACGGTTGTGCCCCACGGCGCGGTTGTTGCAGTGGGCAATTAAGCCCACTGAGGATTGAAACTCCGGCGGCAGCGTCGCGAGCAGGAAGTCGCGGGTTGCAGTGGGCAATTAAGCCCACTGAGGATTGAAACTGCACCGGCGGCACCTGGTGCGGCAGCAGCTCAGTGTTGCAGTGGGCAATTAAGCCCACTGAGGATTGAAACACATAGACACTCACGGGATTTGCTCGAGGGTGGAGGTTGCAGTGGGCAATTAAGCCCACTGAGGATTGAAACCCTTCCGGCACCTCCACCCCCTCGCCCTGGAAGGTTGCAGTGGGCAATTAAGCCCACTGAGGATTGAAACGGCTATGATTTTTGGGCCGCTGAAGAAATCCCTGGAGTTGCAGTGGGCAATTAAGCCCACTGAGGATTGAAACTTAAAAATTGGCCCGAAGCGGGCGGATGGGTACGGGAGTTGCAGTGGGCAATTAAGCCCACTGAGGATTGAAACTTGTTCCCCTCGACGTACTCGGTCAGGGGCGCGTGGGTTGCAGTGGGCAATTAAGCCCACTGAGGATTGAAACCTCGCTCAGGCCCACCAGCTTCGCGACCTGGAGGTCGTTGCAGTGGGCAATTAAGCCCACTGAGGATTGAAACACGTGTTGCCGAACTATGCTACCATTGCATCCTGTTGCAGTGGGCAATTAAGCCCACTGAGGATTGAAACGCCGTAGGTGGCGGGATTATCAGGGAAGCGGGCAGTAGGTTGCAGTGGGCAATTAAGCCCACTGAGGATTGAAACGAGCAGCGGCTCCGGCGGGAATGGCTGGCGCGGGAGGTTGCAGTGGGCAATTAAGCCCACTGAGGATTGAAACCTTTCTCCCGATGGCCCGGTAGCGCTTGAGCCACTCCGTTGCAGTGGGCAATTAAGCCCACTGAGGATTGAAACTGACCGGGGCAAGGACTTTGAACCTTGCCCTTGAGGTTGCAGTGGGCAATTAAGCCCACTGAGGATTGAAACTCACTCGTGGACGTGAGTTCGGAATCGGCGCAACAGTTGCAGTGGGCAATTAAGCCCACTGAGGATTGAAACCTGATCCTGCTGATGGTTGTCGCAAAGCGTTGGGGGGTTGCAGTGGGCAATTAAGCCCACTGAGGATTGAAACCAGTCGAGTTGCGCAATGTAGCGCTGGGTTTGATTTGTTGCAGTGGGCAATTAAGCCCACTGAGGATTGAAACTGGCGGGCACGCCCCGGGATGGGGATGGGACTCATCGTTGCAGTGGGCAATTAAGCCCACTGAGGATTGAAACTTATGGCCCGACCTCTCGCCCGCAGCGCGCAAGGGTTGCAGTGGGCAATTAAGCCCACTGAGGATTGAAACTGGCTGGCCTACGCCCTGGCGCTGGCCCTGGCCCTGGTTGCAGTGGGCAATTAAGCCCACTGAGGATTGAAACCGCTGAACATGGTGGGCATCCACGACGCCGCTGATTGTTGCAGTGGGCAATTAAGCCCACTGAGGATTGAAACTTCCGCCAACGGCGCGCCCCTCGCCACCTCATCCACGTTGCAGTGGGCAATTAAGCCCACTGAGGATTGAAACGCCGGGGTGACCGAGATGGGAACGATAAACCGCTGGTTGCAGTGGGCAATTAAGCCCACTGAGGATTGAAACGTCCTGGTGGGGACGGTCCGGGACGACCGTGGCCGGTTGCAGTGGGCAATTAAGCCCACTGAGGATTGAAACTTACCACGCGCGCGCGTATGCCCACGCGTGCGTATGTTGCAGTGGGCAATTAAGCCCACTGAGGATTGAAACTTCTGGACAGGCAGTCGTGGGCGCGGCTCTGCGCGTTGCAGTGGGCAATTAAGCCCACTGAGGATTGAAACCGTATCTGCCCCCCTGTGTACTCTTACGTATGTTGCAGTGGGCAATTAAGCCCACTGAGGATTGAAACTTAATGGTGAGCGGGTAGTGTTGGCCGAGGGACGTTGCAGTGGGCAATTAAGCCCACT
Organism: Calidithermus terrae; assembly: GCF_003574345.1. Classification (NCBI taxonomy): domain Bacteria; kingdom Thermotogati; phylum Deinococcota; class Deinococci; order Thermales; family Thermaceae; genus Calidithermus; species Calidithermus terrae. Next base: position 11,004 of record NZ_QXDL01000018.1, on the reverse strand, counting down.
GAGGATTGAAACATCCAGAGCGTGCTGCTCCCGGCCATGCGCGGGGGTTGCAGTGGGCAATTAAGCCCACTGAGGATTGAAACACATAGACACTCACGGGATTCGCTCGAAGGTGCAGGTTGCAGTGGGCAATTAAGCCCACTGAGGATTGAAACGCGCCGACCTACAAGCTGCTCATGGAAGCCTGGTTGCAGTGGGCAATTAAGCCCACTGAGGATTGAAACGCGTTGGGCGGGCAAAGGAAAATCCCCCTCGAGGGTTGCAGTGGGCAATTAAGCCCACTGAGGATTGAAACAAACACGTCGCCCGCACCCAAATCCCCAAGACCCGGCGTTGCAGTGGGCAATTAAGCCCACTGAGGATTGAAACTCGTGCACCGGGCGGGGGAGGTGCCGTGACGCCCGTTGCAGTGGGCAATTAAGCCCACTGAGGATTGAAACCTCGCGCAAATCCTCCACGAGTCGGGGGGACGTTGCAGTGGGCAATTAAGCCCACTGAGGATTGAAACACGAGTTTATCCACAGCGCGTAACGTTAAAAACGGAGGGTTGCAGTGGGCAATTAAGCCCACTGAGGATTGAAACACAGAAGGCAGGGGGTCGGGAAGCCTCGCTCGTCGTTGCAGTGGGCAATTAAGCCCACTGAGGATTGAAACTTCTTGCCGTCTGCTTGGATCCAGCACCATTTCTCGTTGCAGTGGGCAATTAAGCCCACTGAGGATTGAAACCACGAGGAGCGCGGGCGGTGGCCCGCCGTGGGGGGTTGCAGTGGGCAATTAAGCCCACTGAGGATTGAAACTGCCGCTTAGTGAGCGGATTCGGCAGGCGAATATTGGTTGCAGTGGGCAATTAAGCCCACTGAGGATTGAAACCTCCGTTACGCTTGTTACGCTACGAGACTCTGGATAAGTTGCAGTGGGCAATTAAGCCCACTGAGGATTGAAACTGGTCCATCGGCGTCGCGCGCACCACGATGCCGCGTTGCAGTGGGCAATTAAGCCCACTGAGGATTGAAACGCCGCCCTTCACCGAATGGATAGTCCCCACCACGTTGCAGTGGGCAATTAAGCCCACTGAGGATTGAAACCCCAAGCGGGTGGGGAGCGACCTGAAGGCCTGGACCGTTGCAGTGGGCAATTAAGCCCACTGAGGATTGAAACGACCGCCCTGAGGAGGCCGAGGCTGCGCGTCAGCAGGTTGCAGTGGGCAATTAAGCCCACTGAGGATTGAAACACAGGGGGACTACGCCCGTGCCCTCGAGGACACCGTTGCAGTGGGCAATTAAGCCCACTGAGGATTGAAACATCGGCCAGGGGGTCGGAGCCGTGGTGGGAGTAGGTTGCAGTGGGCAATTAAGCCCACTGAGGATTGAAACGATTCTAAAAATGGTGCCTCTGCTCGAGCGTTACGTTGCAGTGGGCAATTAAGCCCACTGAGGATTGAAACCATGATGCTTAGCAGCGAGCTCGCCGAAACTCGCCCGTTGCAGTGGGCAATTAAGCCCACTGAGGATTGAAACCCCAGCTCGTAGCGCTGCTGGAGCACGCGAAGGTTGCAGTGGGCAATTAAGCCCACTGAGGATTGAAACTTCCGGGTGGATCGCCACCCGGCTCCCCACCGAGGGGGGTTGCAGTGGGCAATTAAGCCCACTGAGGATTGAAACCTTCCCCGCCCCCGGCGACTACCTGCTGCAGCTGGTTGCAGTGGGCAATTAAGCCCACTGAGGATTGAAACTTGGCCTAGCCGGAGCAGTAGTCGGATTCCTGGTTGGGTTGCAGTGGGCAATTAAGCCCACTGAGGATTGAAACGTATCCTGCGATATAGATTGCAGGCAAGGCCTCTAGGTTGCAGTGGGCAATTAAGCCCACTGAGGATTGAAACTGGTTTCGAACCAGAACACGGGGTAGATGATGATGCAAGTTGCAGTGGGCAATTAAGCCCACTGAGGATTGAAACTCCAGCGCCGCCGCCATGCGGTCGAAGGCGGACTGGTTGCAGTGGGCAATTAAGCCCACTGAGGATTGAAACTGCTTGGTGGTCTGGCTGATGTTGAGGGTGGCGGTTGCAGTGGGCAATTAAGCCCACTGAGGATTGAAACCCGTCCTGCTGGTGGGTAGGCCGCCGGCGGTCGAAGTGTTGCAGTGGGCAATTAAGCCCACTGAGGATTGAAACCCCGAATCCGTCGCGGCGGCGCTGGCCTCGCGCGAGGTTGCAGTGGGCAATTAAGCCCACTGAGGATTGAAACTGCGGCTCACCGAGGCCGCCACCCGCATCCTCCAGGTTGCAGTGGGCAATTAAGCCCACTGAGGATTGAAACCCTTATCTGGCAGCAATGTAGCCGCCCCCCGGGGCGTTGCAGTGGGCAATTAAGCCCACTGAGGATTGAAACAACCGGGAACTCCATTACGTATCCGGTGGCGTCAACTAGTTGCAGTGGGCAATTAAGCCCACTGAGGATTGAAACATCCGGACCCCCTCACGTCGCCCTCCAGGAAAGCGTTGCAGTGGGCAATTAAGCCCACTGAGGATTGAAACTTCCCCGCCCCCGGCGACTACCTGCTGCAGCTGGTTGCAGTGGGCAATTAAGCCCACTGAGGATTGAAACCGCCACCACCCGGGCCGCCTCGGGGATGAGCGGTGTTGCAGTGGGCAATTAAGCCCACTGAGGATTGAAACAGGCCATCCACGCCTTCCCCGGCAACCACGACGCCCGTTGCAGTGGGCAATTAAGCCCACTGAGGATTGAAACATCTATCTGTATCGTCTGCGCTCGACCGCGAGTTGCAGTGGGCAATTAAGCCCACTGAGGATTGAAACTGCTGAGGCTTGGCCTTGGGGTGGATGATCTTGAGTTGCAGTGGGCAATTAAGCCCACTGAGGATTGAAACCGGGGGCGCAGTGGGTGACGTAATGGCGGGAGCCCTGGTTGCAGTGGGCAATTAAGCCCACTGAGGATTGAAACGCCGACGCCGCCGTGCTCATCCGTGTCGACGGGCGTTGCAGTGGGCAATTAAGCCCACTGAGGATTGAAACTACGACCACCGCGACGTGACCCTGACGGTCCCCGGTTGCAGTGGGCAATTAAGCCCACTGAGGATTGAAACCCCCCGTTGCCGATCAGCTCGGCGTTGAGGATCTTGCGGGTTGCAGTGGGCAATTAAGCCCACTGAGGATTGAAACTTTCAAGATGGAGTTCAACCAGGCGCGGCCCTGACCGTTGCAGTGGGCAATTAAGCCCACTGAGGATTGAAACCGGGGAGGTACAGCGCGTTCTGAGCCGGGGGGCGGGTTGCAGTGGGCAATTAAGCCCACTGAGGATTGAAACCTGCTGACCAACGAGGAGGCCAACTGGGGCACCGTGCGTTGCAGTGGGCAATTAAGCCCACTGAGGATTGAAACACCGTCTACCTCGACCCCGCCGAGCGGGAGGAGGTGTTGCAGTGGGCAATTATGCCCACTGAGGATTGAAACGTGCAGCGACACGGTGACGCCCGAGCTGTTGCCGTTGCAGTGGGCAATTAAGCCCTCCTTCTGGCTGGGATTAAGACAGATAGCCAAGCTTTAGAACTCCTCTCCTTTACACTCGAGCCATGCCTCCCTCCCACGATGAGGCAAAAGCCTTGCTTGTCCGGCTGCGTTCAGGCGACCCGACCGCGCCTTCAGATTTAGTCGTGGCTTACCTGGAAGATCTTGCCCGCTGGCTTCAAGGCCGGAACCCAGCCGTAAGTGATGAAGACTGCCTTACTGCTGCCGAGGATGCTTTGCTGGCTTTGATTAAGAACCCTACTAGCTACGACCCGAAGCGAGCCTCGCTCCTGGGATACCTTCGAATGTCCGCTTCTGGCGACCTCAAGAACCGGTGGAGGGCAGAGCAACGGCATGTTTGGCGCAGGACCGGCCTCGAGGATGTCGAACTTTCTCCGGGAGAGGGGAAATACCTTAGGGATGGGGAGGCTGACCCGGCCCAGCGCCTGGAAGTGAAGGAGCCGAGCCAGATGTCTGCAAAGGTGGTAGGCGCTTTACGGGCGCGGCTCAGCCTCGAGGAGCGAAGGGTGATGGATTTGATGCTGGACGGTGAGCGGAAAACCCGGGTCTATGCCGAAGCCTTGGGTCTCTCAGGGCTACCCGCTGCTGAGCAGGAGCGCGAAGTCAAGCGGGTTAAGGACCGGCTCAAAAAGCGTTTAGAGCGCACTTGGGGAAAGGAGAGGCCATGAGCGCCATCCGGCACATGTCTAAACGGGTGGATCAGGACCCCTTCTTCCTTGCTTGGGCACTCCGGGTGTATGCCGAGAGTGAGGCGATGGGCGATCCTGAACTCGCCTCCTTCCTGGGGGGCGAAAGCGATGGCCTTCCCGCCCTGCGGCTGTGCCGGCGCCCTTCATCCGCATCGCCGGCATTTCGGGAGGAACTTCGGGCCATCGCGGGGCGATTCGGCCTCAAGAGCGAAGCCCTAGCCGAGGTGCTGCGCCGGGGCGAGGCGCTCGAGAGCCTACGGGCTGCTGAGGGGGAGGGGTTGTTGATGGCTGCCCGGGATCGACCAGAGCCGGATGAGGGAGAGTCCTGATGAATACCCCTTTGTGGGTGTCGGAGCTGGCCGCCGCCTTCTGGGAGCAAGCAGGGGAGGAGGAGCCGTTCCCCCGGGACTTGCGCCGAGGCGTAGTTCTAGGTCTACCGCTCAGCGTGGTGACCATCCCGGCCCTGAGTGTGGGCGGGGTGAGGCGCTGGTTAGCCCGCAATGGGGTCAATCTCGTTATAGCCGCTCCAGAGCGCAGCCTGCGCGCCTGCTTGGTAGCCCGCTTTGGCAGGGGCATCGTCTTCCTGGACGCCGCCGACCCGCCCGATGAGCAGCGCTTCTCGCTGGCGCACGAGGCGGCTCATTACCTCAGGGACTACTGGAAACCGCGCCAGGAGGCCGTGAAAGGCCTGGGCCCAGGGGTGCTCGAGGTGTTCGACGGGAGAAGGGTCCCTTCCCCTGCCGAGCAGGTTCACTCGCTGCTGGCCCGAATCCCCGTGGAAGCCCACCTGCACCTGATGGAGCGTTCGCCGGAAGGGTTCGCGAGTGACTGCAGGGTTCGGTACGCCGAGGCACAGGCCGACCGTCTGGCCTTCGAACTGCTCGCACCCGCCGAGCATGTTTTGGCAGGTTCCCCCGAGCGGGACCATCTGGTGGAGGTGCTGTGCAGGGTGTACGGGTTGCCTCGCGCTCCTGCCCAGCAGTACGCCTCGACGCTGCTACCCGAAGGCGAGCAGAGCCCCTGGCTCCTTCGCCTGGGGCTCCGGCGCTGAATGTCGAACTTTTAGGGGAGACCGGGAAAAGAGGGTGAGGAGGGGAAGGCAGCATGGCTGGGCGAGATCCCGACGAATACGAGTACGTAGTCAGCGATACGGACGAGCAAGTGCCGGACGTAAGCGCCGAGGAGTACCGGGAGGCCTTCGGTGAGGACATCACCCGTACCCTCGACCTCGAGACCTGGAAGACCGGCGAGGACCTTTCCGAGGTGTACGCCCGCCTCGAGGCCGAGGTGCGTGAGGCCGTCGAGCAGGAGAACCGCACCCGCGAAGAGATCCGCAGGCTGGTTTTCCCTCAGCTCGAGAAGCGCCCAGGAGCCCCGAAGCACGCGGGCGCTCCTTACGCCTGCAAAAGGGCCGGTCTGGAGCAAATCCAGAGGGGACTGCTCTTCAACGGCGGGGTAGAAGCTTGCGATGGTACACGTCAGGTACACGACACCCTGCCTCTGACCATTTACCAGATCGGCGTGAGCCTGGTTTCGTACCGGGGTGATCAGGGCACATGGGTCCACCGGCTGTTCCGCCGGGATTTGCGTGCCAACCCCGGCGGGGGAAACCCTGCTGATGAGGCGCTGGAATTGCTCCAGCGGCGCAGCCATCGGGCCGGCCAGAACCAGGAGAGCCCACGCGACAAGATCAGCAACCTGGCCGGGCGGGCCGTCATGAGCTATGCCGAGCGGGCCATCCTGTTGCGCCGCTCGCAGGCCGTCTGGCGCATGGGACACGGCAATCCCGCGCCCTACGAGCTCATCACCGGCTCCGGGACGATGGACATGATGGTGGAGTCCACCAAGGTGATCCGTGAGCTCGTGGAGCACCACCAGAAGTTCGTTTACGTCGCCAGCGAGCCCAGCGACCGCTTGTTGCTCACGATCGGGCAGGCCCTTTACCCGCTCGAGTACGCCATCGTGGGCAGTTTGCAGGAGGCGATCGGCAAGACCGTAGAGAATGGCCACTATCGGATGAAGGTAAACGTGGACATGACCTGGGATGGGAGAAAGATCGACAGCCCCGAGGCTTGGATCCGCCGTTTCCGCGACTTCGTGGCCCCCCAGGTGGTAGTAGGTGTCTACCGGGCTACCCCCGCCGCCCCCGCCCAGGTCTTCTACGCCCACGCCGAACACGCCCACGTGGCCGCCCACATTGCCATTGCCGACAGCATCCTGCAATACCACCGGGGCTTCCCGATGCTCATCGACCTGGCCGACCACGTCTGCTCCCACGTCTTCGGGCGGGAAACCCTCTACGGGCCCGTCTCGACCGCCTACACCGAGGCCGGCGCCCCCTGGCGGTATCTGAGCGAGCGCGCCACCCGCAAGTAAGGAGATGCCATGGACGAATTCCGCTCTGGCAACCCTGCTGAGCCCAAGGAACTTCCCGGCGACTTCATGGAACGGCTCGACCGTGACATCGGCGAGGCTGGGGGTGAGCTCGAGCCGGATGAACTCCGCAAAGGCTCGATCGGTGCCACCATGTTCGACCTGCCCAACAGCGAGGACGGCACGCTGGTGGTGCTGCTGCCCCGTGAGCACCTCCTAAAAGCGCCCTCCCAGGCGCTTTTAAGGATCAAGAGCACCGACGGGCGCACCTACTTGGGGGTGGTTGCCGCCGGACCCTTCGCCGAGCCGGACAGCCTGCGGGGGGACGCTCCCATGCTGGTCAACGTGCAGGCTCGAGGGGGCATTTTTCTGCCCCCCTACCACGGGCGCATCCAGGTGAACCTGCTGGGAGAGGAACGGGCCGATGGCAAACTGGTCCCGCCCCGTTTCCGCCCGCTGCCCAACAGCCCGGTCTTCGTGCTGGACGAGGTTGAGTCGGCGGCGGTGCTCAAGGCTGGCGGAGACATCGGGCTCGGGTTAGCCTTTGGTTACGACGCGATAGAGGTGGGTATCCCTTCCGATCAGAAAGCAGTCTTGCCGCGTCACACGGCTATTCTCGGCACCACCGGCGGGGGAAAGTCCACCACGGTGTCGCGCCTGATCAAGGAGGCGCAGGAAGCGGGCATGGCGGTGATCGTGCTGGATGTGGAAGGGGAATATACCCACCTGCACGAGCCCACCGAAGACCCGAACATGCTCCTGGCGCTCAGCGAGCGTGGCCAGCAGCCCGCCGGCGTCCCAGCGGGCCAGATGACGGTGTACCACCTGGTCGGGCGTGAGCCGGCCAACCCCAAGCACCCCAACCTCAGGGCCTTCTCGCTGCAATTCGCCCGCCTTTCCCCCTACCATGTCGCAGAGATCCTTGAATTCACCGATGCCCAGATAGATCGCTTCCTGTACGCCTATGACATCGCCAAGGCCCTGTTGCGTGGCTTAGGGATTTTCCCTCAGAAAGACGTGACCCCTGAAGAAAGAGCCAGACAGGAAAGATTGGTGCTCGAGCTCGACGAGTTTGAGCGGGGTTACCCACGCCTTACCCTTTCTCTCATGCTTGATGTCGTCGAAGCCTGCTTGGCGACTGTAAAGGGGCATGATCCGGCCCCGTTCAATGAGTTACTCAAAACAGCGGAGGGGAAGCATCTTCTAAACACGCTATTGCATTCCGATAAGTTGCCCAAGGACTCTCGTTCTTGGGGAAGGCTATACAGCAAGCTCTGGCGGCTGAGGCGTTTAGAAGTCTTCGATGTGTCGCCTGGGAAAGTGAGCCCACTGAACTATCGCCAGCTCATCAGGGCGGGGTATGTCTCGGTCTTCGACTTATCAGATACCGGAGCCTCGGAACTCAGCAACATTGCCATAGCAGATTTGCTGAAGGGAATCCAGGAAGCTCAGGATGACGCCTACCATGCCTGGGAACAAGGTAAAGCCGAACCGCCGACGCGGGTGCTGGTGATTATCGAGGAAGCGCACGAGTTCCTGAGTGCCGAACGCATCGACAAAATGCCAATCCTGTTTGAGCAAGTCGCACGCATCGCTAAGCGGGGCCGCAAGCGCTGGCTAGGCCTGGTTTTCATCACCCAACTGCCTCAACACCTGCCCCGGCAGATTTTCGGGCTGGTCAACTCGTACATCCTGCACAAAATCACCGATCCGCAGGTGGTGAGCACGCTCGAGCGGGTCGTGCCGGGCATCGAGAAGAGCCTCTGGCAACGGCTGCCGGGTCTGGCGCCGGGCCAGGCCATCGTGTCCTTCCCCCACATGGGCCGGCCCCTGCTCATCGCGGTGGGCCCCACCCCTTGCAAGCTCCGCATGGTTGAATAGCCCTGTCGCGCTATGGAGGCCCTGAGGGCTGGCTGGGCTTCCTTGGGTGCTGGCCATCAGTTAGGATGAGCCCAGCTATGAGCCTGCCTCGCAAAGGTGTCACCGCATCCTCGAGAGCTGGCCGGGGACGGCAACCCGGGCACAAGGACGATCGGGCCGCCGTCTCTGGCGGCCCTTCTTCGGGCGGACCCGACGCTCAGGTGCCAAGGTTAAGGCCGGTCCACCCCTTTCCTGCGCGCATGGCTCCTGAGATCGCTTTCTCGCAGATGAAACCGCTGCCGCCGGGTTCGCTGATCCTCGACCCTATGGTCGGTTCGGGGACCACCGTGCGCGTGGCGACGGAATTAGGCCACCGGGCACTCGGTTTCGACCTCGACCCGCTAGCCGTCCTGATGTCCCGTGTGTGGACGACGCCGGTGAGCCATGAGGCTCTGACGGGTTCTGCGGCCGAATTGGTTGAATCTGCCAAGGCTCTGGGCAAGGTTGAGCTTCCCTGGATAGATGAGGACTCTAGAACCACGCAATTCGTCAACTTCTGGTTCGCGGACAAGCAACGCCGCCAATTGCGGAGGATTGCCTATCTCCTGAACGCCATGCAAGGGCCCCTCGCGGATGCCCTACGCATCGCTCTGAGCCGCGTCATCATCACGAAGAAAGGGGGTGCTTCACTGGCCTGGGACACCTCACACAGCCGTCCCCACCGCGTGGCCGATGATAACGACTTCGACGTCTACCAGGGTTTTGCCAGATCGGCTGCCGACTTGGCGAAGCTGTTCGAGAAGCAGCCCCCCAAGGACGGGGCGACGATTCTGCTCGGGGACGCCAGGTCGCTCGACGCCACGGAGGACGGCTTGGCCGATGCGGTGATCACCTCCCCGCCTTACCTCAACGCCATTTCCTACCTGCGCGGTCATCGACTTTCTCTGGTTTGGCTGGGCCATAAAGCAGGAGAAAGTTTCCGCTTGAACGGCTCGGGTGCGACGGAAGAACCGGTTGGCTCCCCGGCGCGTGAAGTGCTCGAGCGCATGCTGAGGGAGATGGGGGAGACTGACCGCCTACCGCCGTCAGAACAGCGCATGGTAAAGCGGTACGCGGCAGACTTGCAGGCCATGGTCCGGGAGACGGTGCGCGTGCTCAAGCCAGGCGGTAAGGCCATTTACGTCATCGGCGACTCCTGCCTCCGGGGGGTGCAGGTCAGCAACTCGGCTGCCCTCAGGATTGCCGCCCTAGGGGCAGGCCTGGAGCTTGATCGGGAGTACAGGCGGGAGATCCCCCCCAACCGGCGGTACCTGCCCCCGCCGACCCATCCCGGAGGATCGCCTCTCGAGAAGCGGATGCGGTGGGAGCACGTGCTGGTTTTTGATAAGCCTTAGCGAGAAGGTTGCCTACGCGAGGCTCCCGTAGACCCGCTCGGCCCAGGCCTCGATGCCCTGCCAGCCGCTCCGGCCGTTCCAGGTCTCCGCGAGCTCCCGGTCGCGGCCGACCTCGAGGCCGTTACCGGGCCATTACCTGCGGCCAGGGTTCTGCCGGGGCCGCCGGTCTCATCCGTTCGTTATGTTGTAAACGTAAGATGGCCGGGCCATGCCCCTGCCCGCGGAACGCCCCCCGCGCCCGGCCGGCGCCCTCCCCCGGCTGCCCTTCGCCCGGGTCTACGGGGTGGACTTCAGCGGGGCGCGCCTGGCGGGGCGCAACACCTGGGTGGCGGTGCTCGAGCCGCTGGCGGGCGACGTGCCGCTGCGCCTGGCGCGGCTGGCGAGCCTCGAGGCCCTCTGCGGCAGCGCCGAGCGCGGTGTGGCCCTGCGGCACCTGCTGGGGATGGTGCGGCGCTCGCGGCGCGCGCTGTGGGCGCTCGACCTGCCCTTCGGCCTGCCCCCCGAGCTGCTGGGGCCGGGCGCGGGCTGGGCGCAGGCGCTGGAGCTCATCGCCCGCTGGGAGGGCGGGGCCGAGGAGTTCGGGCGCGAGCTGTGCCGCAGGTCGCTCGAGCGCGTCGGCCGGATGCACCTGCGCCGCAGGACCGACCAGGAGGAGCAGGCCCCCTTCGACCCCTACCACTACCGGGTGGTGCACCAGCTCTTCCACGGCGTGCGCGAGGTGGTCCTGCCCCTGAGCCTCCACCGCACCACCGCCGTGCTGCCCTTCCAGCACGCCAAGCTCGCGGGGGCGCACCGGGTGGTGGTGGAGGCCTGCCCGGCCTCGACGCTGCGCCGGCTGGGGCTGCCCCGCCGGGGCTACAAGCAGACCGCGGGGCGGGAGGAGGACCCGGCCCGCCGCGCGGTGCGGGGGGAGATCCTCCAGGGCCTCGCCCCCCACGTCAGCGTGGGGGAGCGGCACCGCCGCGAGCTCCTGGACAACCGGGGCGGCGACGCGCTCGACGCGCTGGTCGCGGCGGTGGGGGCGGCGCGCGCGTGGGGGGAGACCGACCGCCGCGCCGTGGCCGAGCACCCGCGCTACGCCCTCGAGGGCCGCCTCTACGTCTGAGGGCTCCCGCCGGGTGGCCCCATTCCCCGCCCGCCGCGG
>NZ_QXDL01000179.1:0-8658 GCF_003574345.1 Calidithermus terrae | reverse complement strand
CTCCCCTTCACCCCCACGTAAAGCCCCCGCCCGGTGAGGCCCTGGGGGTCGAACTCGACGCTCAGACCGGCCTGCCGGAAGGCGTCCGTGTATTCCTCGTGGGTGAACAGGAACAGGCGCAGTTCCTCGGTGAAGTACTCCACGCCCTGGGGGCGGGCGAGGAGGTAGTGGAACTCGAGCACGCTCTCGCGCCCTTCCTGGCGGCTGACGTTCATGCGGGCCACCTTGAGCTCGGGCTCGTCCACGAAGACGGCGTGGGGGCGGCCGTTCTGCCAGACCTCGGGGCTGAGCCAGGGCTCGAGCAGGAGCACCCCGCCGGGCTCGAGGTGGTGCGCCATCGCGGCGACCGCACGGTTCATCCCCTCCACGCTCCCGGCGTAGCCGATGGCGCTGAACAAGCACGTGACCGCGCCGAAGCGCTCGCCCAATTCGAAGTCGCGCATGTCGGCCCGGTGGAACACCACGTCGGGGTGCCGCTGGCGGGCCTCCTCGAGCTGCCCCTCGTCGAGGTCGGTCCCCACCACCCGGTAGCGCGCCTTGAGCTGCTCCAGGTGCTTCCCCGTCCCGCACGCCACGTCCAGCAAGCTGCCCGCCCCCGGGTTGCGCGCCTGGACGATCCCGTGGACGCGCCGCGCCTCGAGGCCGTAGTCCTTGAAGCCATAGATCTTGTCGTAGAGCCAACCGTACGCGTTGCGGGCCATAGGGGGATTTTAGGGAAACGGGAGGCGAAAAGCTTTAAGCCGTCAGCGGTCAGCTATCCGCTATCAGCCGTCAGCTCGTGGCTCGTAGCCTGTGGTTGACCCCACCCCTTCCCTCCCCGCGGGCGGGGAGGGGGTATCCCCCCGGCCCCCCTTGCTAAGGGGGGTGACAAAGCATCTTGCGTTTGGCGTACGACGTAAGACGTACGACGTACGACCCGCACCCGACGTACGACCCGCGCCCCGCGCCCGGCCATCGACCCCCGACCCCCGCTAATCCGTCGGCTCCACCACCGAGTCCAGCTGCTGCAACCGCAGGAACAGGCCTACCAGGTCCTGGTCGAGGTGGCCCGTGCGGGCGCTCTGCCACAGCTCGAGGGCGGCCGCTTCCCGGCCCAACGCCGACTTGTAGGGGCGCTCGGAGGTGAGGGCGTCGAAGACGTCGCACACCGCGAAGATTCGGGCGGGGAGGGGGATGGTCTCGCCCTTGAGGCCGTCGGGGTAGCCGCGGCCGTCCCAGCGCTCGTGGTGGTGGCGCACCACCTGGCGGGCGGCGGGGGGCACGAAGGGGAGGTTGCGCACGAGGTCGTCGCCCATGGGGGCATGGGTCTTCATCAAGGCGAACTCGTCGGGGCTGAGGCGGCCGGGCTTGAGCAGGATGGCGTCGGGGATGGTGAGCTTGCCGATGTCGTGGAGGTAGGCCCCCCAGCGCAGGTCGCGGATGGCGGTGGGGTCGAGCTTGAGGGCTTGCCCTAACTGGGTTGCCATGGCCGCCACGCGGTCGGTGTGCCCCGCCGTCTCGCGGTCGCGGGCCTCGAGCGCCACGCCGATGGCGCGCAGGGCCCGCTCGTAGGCGTCCTCCAGGCGCTGGGTGCGCTCCAGGCGGGCCACCAGCGCCCCGATCAGCCGCGCCCCCCCGTCCATCAGGCGGCGCTCGCTCTCGCTCCAGCCGCCCTTGGCCCGGCGGCAGAAGGTCAGGCCGCACTCCGCCCCGCTCTCGCGGCTGGCCATGGTGACGTAGAAGCTGTAGACCCCCAGGCGGGCGTAGGGCTCCAGCGCCGGGTAGTGGCTGCTGTCGGGGACGTGGACGTGGCCGCGCTCGAAGAGCCCCAGCTCGCTCAGGGTCGCCACGCTGACCTCGGCCGCCAGCGGCCAGGGCAGCTCGAGCTCCCCCGCCACGCTGTGGGCGTAGACCGTCTCGCCCCGCCGGCGTCCCAGGATCACCAGCTCGGCCCCGGCCAACTGGCGGATGCGCTCGATGGCGCGCTCGAGCACCTGGGGGTAGGTCTCCTCGATGAGGTGGGAGAGGTCGAGGAGGGCCTGCTTCTCCTGGATCTGGGTCTGGAGGCTCTCGCTCACCTGCACCCGCTCGAAGGCGCTGCCCGCCACGTTGCCCACCAGGCTCAGCAGGTGCAGGTCCTGCTCGCCCAGCGCGCCCGCGGCCTGGCGGGCCACGTGCAGCACCCCCACCGGCGTGCCCGCGGAGTCCAGCAGGGGCAGGATCACCAGCGAGCGCGGCCAGCGCTCGCTCTCCCCGTTGCGGTAGATGCGCGGGTCGCTCCAGGCGTCGCGGACGAGGTAGGGCTGCCCGCTCTCCAGCGCGGCCCAGGCCAGGCCGGGGTTGTGCGGGGCCTCGAAGTCGGCGGCGGGGGGCAGCTCGGCCACCAGGTGCAGCCGGTCGCGGGCGCTCACCCGGTACAGGGCCACCCAGTCGGCGTGGCTGAGGTCGCGGGCCACCGCCAGCAGGGTCTGGGCCACCTCCTGGCCGCTGCGGGCGTCGCTGAGCGCGCGGGTCAGGCTGCCGATGACCTCCAGCTCGTGCACCCGCTCGAGCAGGCCCTCGGTCGTGCGCACGCGCTCGAGGGCGCTGGCGGTGAGGTTGCCGATGAGCTCGACGAGCTGGACCTCCTGGGGGGTGTAGCCGTCGAAGGCGTCGCGCCCGCAGATGAGCGCGCCCAGCGGCAGCCCGGCCGAGTCGAGGAGGGGGAGGGTGATCTGCGAGCGGTTGAGGCCGCCCTCGCGGGCCTGGGCGGGGGTGAAGCCGTGGGGGTCGTCGGCCACGTCGGGGCTGTAGACGGTCTGGCGCGACTCGAGCGCGTGCCAGGCCAGCCCCATGCCGCGCGGCAGCCAGAAGGCCTCGACCTGGCTGAACCAGCCCACCCCGGCCACCACCTCCAGCTCCTGGCGCGAAGGCGTCAGCGTCAGCAGCGCGGCGTGCTCGGACTGCAGCAGCCGCGCGCTCTCGCTCACCACCCGCTCCCCGATCTCCTGCCGGGTCGCGGCGTCCTTGAGGGCCTGGGAGATGTCGGCGATGGTCTGGAGCTCGCGCAGCCGCGCCTGCAGCCCCTCGCTCGAGCGCACCCGCTCCAGCGCGGAGGCGGTGACGTTGGCGATGACCTGCAGCACCCCCACGTCCTTGGGGGAGAAGGCGTTGGGCTCGTTGCGCGAGGCCACCAGCGTGCCCAGCACCCGGCCCTGCGAGTCGTACATGGGCACCACCGCCCTCGAGCGCGGCAGGTCCTGCTGGCGGAAGGCGGTGTAGACCCGGGGGTCGTTGAGGGCGTCGGCGCTGAGCACGGGCTGGCCGCTGGTCACTGCCGCCCAGCTCAGGCCCTGGCCCTTGGGCACGCCCACCCCCAAGTAGGCGGTGAAGCTGCCGCGGGCCGCGGCCATGCGCAGCTCCTGCCCGTCGGGGCTGAGCAGGAAGATGCCCGAGCTCACCGAACCCATCAGCTTGGTGATCTGGCCGGCCACGGTCTCGAGCACGTCCCGGGCGGCGAGGGCGTCGTTGAGGGCCTTGGAGACCTGCTCGAGCACCTCCAGCTCGTGCAGGCGCTGGCGCAGGGCCTCGGTCTCGCGCACGCGCTCGAGGGCGGTGGCGGCCACGTTGGCCACCACCTGCAGCAGCCGCACGTCGAGGGGGCTGTAGCGCCCGGGGTGGCGGCGCCCCGAGCCCAGCACCCCCAGCGGGCTGCCGTCGGAGGCGAAGAAGGGCACCACGAGCTGCTCGTGGGGCGGGACCTTGTGGCGCCGGCGCGCGGGCGGGAGGTAGGCGCGGGGGTCCTGGGTGGCGTCGGGGGTGTGCACGGGCTGGCGCTGCTCGAGCGCCCGCCAGGCCAGCCCCCTGCCGCGGGGCACCTCCGCCCCTAAGAAGGCCTCGAACAGGCCCTGGGCCGCCTCCAGGCGCAACGCGGCGTCCTTGGGGTCGAGCAGCCCGACGACCACGTGCTCGGAGTTCATCAGCCGGGCGATCTCCACCTGAAGGCGCTCGGCGATGCCCCGGCTCGAGGTCGCCCCCCGCAGGGCCTCGGTCGCCGCCTCGATGACCTCGAACTCGCGCGCGCGGGCCTCGAGCTCCTCGCGGTCGCGGCGGGCCACCAGCAGCGCGGTGATCTGCAGCGCGTAGTCGCGGGCGATGTGCACCGAGTCGGCGTCGAAGGCGGCGGGGTCGCTGAGGGAGTCGAGGTTGATCTCGGCCACCGTCTCCCCGCGCAGCACGATGGGCACCGAGAGGTTGGCCTGGATCTGGGTCATGTGCTTGCCGATGCGCTCGACGAGGTGCTGGTTGTTGGGGTCGAGCTCGATGGTGGGGTGGAGCTGTTCGCGGCTGAGGATGCGCGGCTCGCCCCGCCGCCAGCCCTCGGGGTCGCCGTACCACCGCACGGCGGCCTCCTCGCTGGTCTCGATCCCCAGCACCTCCTCGCCGAAGCCCACCTGGGCCACGAAGCGGTAGCGCTCGCCCTGGCGCAGCCGCAGGCTGCCCGCCTCCGCCCCCGGCACCACCGCCACCGCCGACTCGAGGATGCTCTGCCACGCCTCGGCCTCGCTGCGGGTGGCCAGGGCTTCGACGGTGCGCAGCAAGGTGGCGTAGGGGGGCTCCGCCTTGGACTCGGCAGGACGCGCCCCGGCGCTGCGGGGGTCGGGGGCCGGGGCCATATCTTTAGATGGTAGTGCATCTTGCACCCGCCGGCGGTGTACTCGGTACAAGAGTCGAACGAAAGCGCGGGCCACGGGCGCGGGCCCGGTTCTCGGCCCAGGGGGGGCTTGCGCGGGAGATAGGGGGTCGTGCTACACTCTCTGCATTGCACCACTCCGAAAGGAGGTGACCACGATGATGATGAGCTACTGCTTCCTTCCCCAAGCCGTCACTGGCGTCTCTTCCGTGGTTTGCCTCCGTGCCGTTATGTCGGCAGCATAGACAGGGCGTAATTTCTGTCCGGGGGCACGCCAGAGGCCCCCGGACTTCCGTTTGCTACCCCATTCGAGGTTGAACCAATGCAACACGACACCAAAAGCTGGCTGGACGAGGAGCTCGAGGCCGAAGCGGCGCTCGAGGACGAGCCCGAGACCCGGCAGCACTTCGCCGAGCGCGCCCACCGCCTAGCCCGCAAGCCCCCCCGCCGCCGCTCGGTGAAGAAGCTCCTGGAGGACGGCCTCAAAGACCCCCGCGCCCCCAAGTTCAGCGACCCCGGCCTACAGAGCCTTTACGAAAGGGAACAGTTCAGCGAGCTGCTGTGGGAACTGCGCAGCGGCAAGGAGGCCACGGTCTACGTGGTGCGGGCTACTGAGAAGTCCTGGCCCGACAACCCCGAGGCCCTGCTGGCGGCCAAGCTCTACGTGGACAGCCGGGTGCGCTCGTTCAAGAACGACGCGCTCTACCGCCAGGGCCGCTTCGTCGGCAACCAGCGGATGGAGAAGGCCATCGACCAGCGCAGCCAGTTCGGCATCAGCGCCCAGAACGTGCTGTGGGTGGAGGAGGAGTACCGCCAGCTCCACGCGCTGCACCGGCTCGGCGTGCCGGTGCCCAAGCCCGTCGCCCACGCGGGCAACGTGATCCTCATGGAGTTCGTGGGCGACGAGGACGGCCCCGCCCCGCGCCTCTCGGAGGCGGGCCTGAGCCGGGAGGAGGCCCGGGAGGCGCTCGAGCAGGCCGTCCACAACCTGGGCCTGATCCTCTCGGCGGGCAAGGTCCACGGCGACTACTCGACCTTCAACCTGCTGTGGCACCAGGGCCGGGTGGTGGTCATCGACTTCCCGCAGATGGTGGAGTGGGACAAGAACCCCCTGGCGATGCAGATCCTCGAGCGCGACGTGCGGGGCCTGTGCCGTACGTTCGGCCACCTGGGCCTCCGCCCAAAGCCCGAGGCGGTGCTGCGCCAGGTCTGGCAAATTGCCCATGCCAACCCCACCCGCTTCACCCCCATGGAGGTGGCTTACCTATGAGCGAGGTCGCGTTGCTGGTCGTTGACGCCCAGGTGGGGGTGTTCCAGGGGCCCAGCCCCGTCTACCGCGCCGAGGAGACCCTGGGATGCATCGCGGCCCTCACCGCGCGGGCCAGGGCCGCCGGACTCGAGGTGATCTACGTGCAGGACGACGACATCGGGGGCTGTGGCACGCCCGAGTGGGAGCTGCACCCCCTCCTCGCCCCCCGGCCCGGCGACCTCCGGGTGCGCAAGCTGGCCGCCGACGCTTTCTACGGCACCCGCCTGCAGGGCGAGCTCGAGGCCCGCGGGGTGCGGCACCTGGTCGTGAGCGGCTTCAAGACCCAGTTCTGCGTGGACGCGACCTGCCGCCGCGCGGCCTACCTGGGCTACCGCGTGACGCTGGTGGCCGACGCCCACAGCACCTCCGACAGCCCCCACCTGAGCGCACGGCAGATCATCGCCCACCACAACGCCCTGCTCGACGGCATGAACGGCCCCGCCCACGGCTTCGAGGGGCTGGTGGGCATCGGGGCGCTCCCCGCCGGCGAGGTGGTTTTCCCCTCTCGCCCGGGGGCGGGAGCCTCTAGACCGACCACAGGAGGAAGCCCATGAACACCCGGCCTTTCGACTTCAGCGACGGCGACTACGCGCTCTACGTGCGGCTCAACAACGCGGTCTACCCCGACCGGCCCCGCACCCTGGAGGCCCTTCGCCACTTCGACGCCACCAAGGGCCCCGGCGAGGTCTCCCAGACCTTCTTCGTCGAGCACGGCGGCGAGGCGGTGGGCTGGTTCGCCTTCATGACCCCCCGCTTCAACCCGGTGCCGGGGCAGCTCGAGGTGGAGTGGGGCCTGCTGAGGGGCCACGAGGGCTTGGCCGAGGCGCTGTGGGGGGCGCTCGAGCGCGAGGTCGCCCCCTACCGGCCCGAGGCGCTGGTGAGCCGGGTGCGCGAGGACTGGCCCCAGGCGGCCTTCTACGCCGCGCACGGCTTCGAGGTCTACGACCGGATGTGGGCCAGCGTCCTCGACCTGCGTCGCTTCGACCCCGCCCCCTTCCGCCGGCCCCTGCCCGAGCCCCTCAGGATCGGCACCCTGGCCGACCTCGACTGCCAGAGCGAGGCGGTGCAGCGGCGCTACTACGCCCTGATCGCCGCTCTGCTGCGCGACGTGCCCTCGGCCCAGCCGGTGGAGGTGTGGCCCTTCGAGGTGTGGCAGGAGCGGGCCATGGGCGACAAGAACCTCATCCCCGAGGCCAACTTCATCGCCTTCGACGGCGAGGCCATGGTGGGGGTTTCGCAGCTGTGGCGCTCGCCGCGCCAGGAGACCCTCCAGACCGGACTCACCGGGGTGCTGCCCTCGCACCGGCGCCGGGGCGTCGCCCTCGCCCTCAAGCTGCGGGCGCTGGAGTACGCCCGTGCCCAGGGCTACCGCTACGTGCGCACCAACAACCACCAGGTCAACCGCCCCATGCTCGCCATCAACGAGGCGCTGGGCTTCGAGAAGGAGCCCGCCCAGCTCCACCTCAAGAAAAACCTGCTCGTCCGGGAGGAAACGTGAAAAGCACCCTGAACCCTACAAACCTGACCGTTCGCCCTTTCACCGAGGCCGACTACCCCGCCGCCGTCGAGGCCAGCAACGCGGTCTACCCCGACTACCCCGCCTCGGTCGAGGAGTGGCTTCACACCGACCGCAACCGCAACCCCGAGCACCGCTTCGCCCGCTTCGTGGCCGAGCTCGGCGGGCAGGTGGTGGGGGTGGGGCAGTACGGCCAGAGCGCCAGCAACTACCACCCGCGCAAGTTCTGGCTCGAGGCCTGGGTCCGCCCCGAGCACCAGGGCCAGGGCGTCGGCAAGGCGCTCTACCGGCAGCTCATGGACGCGCTGGCCCCCCTCGAGCCCCTCGCCGTGCGGGTGGGGGTGCGCGAGGACCTGCAGCGCGGCGTTCGCTTCCTGCAGGAGCGCGGCTTCGTCGAGGAGCGGCGGGCGTGGGAGTCGCGGCTGGACGTGCAGGCCTTCGACCCCGCCCCCTACCTCCCCCTCCTCGAGCGCCTGGAGGCCGAGGGCTTCGAGTTCAAGAGCATCCGCGAGCTGGAGGCCGACCCCGGGCGCGACCGCAAGCTCTACGAGCTCGAGCTCGCCGCCGAGCGCGACATGCCCGCCTCCGAGGCCTACACCGGCTACAGCTTCGAGCACTTCCTCAAGCACTACCTCCAAAGCCCCGACCTCTCGCCCGATAGCTGGCTGGTGGCGCTCAAGGACGGGGAGTACGTGGCCGTGAGCACCCTCTGGAAGGCCCAGGAAAGCCCCGACCTCCACAACGGGGCCACCGGCACCCGCCCCGAGTGGCGCCGCCGGGGGCTGGCCCTGGCGCTCAAGGTGAAGAACCTGATGTGGGCCAAGCGCGAGGGCTATGCCCAGGTCAAGACCTGGAACGACTCGACCAACCGCCCGATGCTCGCCATCAACGAGCGGCTGGGCTTCTGGAAGATGCCCGCGTGGGTCACCTTCCGCAAGGACTTCGGGGATAGCGCATGAGCCTCGTCTTCCGCCCCTACCACCCCCACGACCGCGAAGCCTGCCTCGCCGTCTTCCGCTCCAACGTGCCCCGGTTCTTCGCCCCGCACGAGGAGAGGGAGTTCGCCGGGTTCCTGGACGAGCTGCCCTGCACCTACTTCGTGCTCGAGGCCGCGGGCGAGGTGCTGGGCTGCGGGGGCTACTACGTGGCCGCCGGGCGCGGGGAGGGCGGGCTGTGCTGGGG
>NZ_QXDL01000178.1:0-8697 GCF_003574345.1 Calidithermus terrae | reverse complement strand
GGGGGGAGGGGGTGAGCTTCGACGACCCCGGCGAGCCGGTAAAGGTGGTGGTGCGGGCCACCGACTGCCTGTTCCCCGAGGGCGACTCCAGGCCGCTGATCCTGCAGGCGGGTCAGGACTCGCTCGAGACCCTCACCCTCATCCCGCTCAAGGTGGGGCCGCTGAGCCTGATGGCCGAGTTCTGGTACAAGAAGCGCCCGGTCGCCACGGTCAAGGGGCGCATCGAGGTGCTGCCCAACCCGGTGGCCGCCGTCACCGTGCGGGCCACCGACACCGCCGACCTCAGCGACCCCGACGGCCCCGAGCCCGACCTGATCCTGCGGGTGCGCATCCACCCCACCCAGCCCAAGGTGCTCGAGTTCGAGCTCGAGAGCTACCAGGACAGCCTCAGCCACCTCACCGGGCCCCGCGGCCGGGTGACGCTGCGGCAGGCCCCCGAGCAGAAGATGGCGAAGGTGTACGAGCGCCTGAGCAAGATGGCGCGGGAGGCCAAGGACCGCCAGCACGAGGCGCTGGAGCACCTGGGCAACGAGCTGTGGGACCTGCTGATCCCGGTGGAGCTCCAAACGGCCTACTGGGACTTCCGCGACAAGGTGCGGTTTTTGCTGGTGCGCTCGAGCGAGCCCCACATCCCCTGGGAGATCGTCAAGCCCTACCGCAAGGCGGACGGGGTGCCCGAGCAGGAGCCCTTCTGGTGCGAGCGCTTCAGCATGGCCCGCTGGCTCGACAGCGGTGGCCCCGCCACCAACCTCAGCGTGCAGAAGGTGGTGGCCGTGGCCCCCGACCCCGAGAAGGCCCAGCCGCCCCTGCCCTTCCTCGAGGACGAGGAGGAATACCTCTACCAGACCCTCCCCACCCTGCGCGACGGCCTCGAGGCGCTGCCCCCCTGCCGCACCTCCGAGCAGGCCCTGGCCGCCTTCGAGGGCCTCGACTTCACCCTCATGCACGTCGCGGCCCACGGCATCTTCGACGCCCAGGACGCCGACGACTCGGCCATCGTGCTCGAGGGGGGCAGGCTGCAACCCTCCGAGATCAAGGTGGAGTTCGGCCACAAGCGCCCCCGCCCCCTGGTGTTCATCAACGCCTGCGAGGGCGCCCGCCTGGGCCAGACCCTCACCGGCCTGGGCGGCTGGGCCGAGCGCCTGGTCCGCTCGGCGCGGGTGGCCGCCTTCGTGGGCGCGGCCTGGGAGGTGCGCGACGATTTGGCCCTAGGCTTCACCCAGGCCTTCTACGAGGAGCTGCTGCGCAACAACCAGCCCGTCGCCGAGAGCTTCCGCCGCGCCCGCCTCAAGGTGCGCGACGCCCAGCCCGAAAACCGTGACAACTCCACCTGGCTGGCCTACGTCCTCTACGCCTATCCCGGGGCGGTGGTGAGGTGAGGGGCGGTGGGTGGCCGGTGGCGTGCGGCTCGTGGCTCGTGACCTGTCGAGGGTCAAGGTCCGAGGCGTTTTGCGTCTTGCGTTTTGCGTACGACGTACGACGTAGGACGTACGACCCGCCCCCGGCGTTGGACGTTCAGCTATCGGCTATCAGCTATCGGCTATCGACCCATTCAAGAGGTGAACCATGGCGAAAAAACTCTTCGCATTGCTGGTGGGAATTGACGACTACCCCTCGCCCGTGCCCAAGCTGGGCGGGTGTGTCAACGACATCGAGGCGGTGGAGCAGTTTTTGCGCCAGCGGGTCGGGGGCGAATACACCCTGCAAAAGCCGCGCAAGCTGCTCGACCGGGAGGCCGGGCGGCAGGCGGTGATCGCGGGGTTTCGGGAGTACCTGGGCCAGGCCGGGCCGGGCGACCTGGCGCTGTTTTACTACAGCGGGCACGGCTCGCAGGAGATGGCCGACCCCAAGTTCTGGAAGGTCGAGCCTGACCGGCGCAACGAGACGCTGGTGTGCTACGACAGCCGCACGCCCGGCGGACAGGACCTCGCCGATAAGGAACTGGCGCTGCTGATCGAGGAGGTGGCGGGCAAGGGGGCCGAGGTGGTGGCGGTGCTCGACTGCTGCCACTCGGGCAGCGGCACCCGGGCGGCCCTCGAGGACGGCCTGCGGGTGCGGCGGGCCCCGCTCGACGTGCGGGCGCGGCCCCTGGGGACCTACCTCGAGGGGGTGCTCGAGGTCGGCAAAGCCTTCACCAACCAGCCGGGGGACGAGACCGCCGACTGGCTGGGCTTCTCGCAGCGGCACCTGCTGCTGGCGGCCTGCCACGCCTCGGAGACGGCCAAGGAGGTGCAGCACCAGGGCCAGGACCGGGGCGCCTTCAGCGTGGCGCTGCTCAAGGCCCTGGCGGGCGGGAGCCTGACCTACCGCGACCTCGTCAAGCGGGCGGGGGCCGAGCTGAGCCAGACCGTGCGGCAGCAGACCCCGCAGCTCGAGGTGCCCCCCCAGGCCCTCGACCGGCTGTTCCTGGGCGAGGCGGTGCAGCCCCGCCCGGCCTACTACACCCTCAGCCACGACCAGGAGCTGGGCTGGGTGATGGACGGGGGCGCGGTGCACGGCATCGCCGAGGGCGCGGGCAAGGAGCGCACCGTGCTGGCGGTCTTCCCGGCGGGCAGCACCCCCGCCGAGTGGGGCTCGCCCGACAAGGCCCTGGGCGAGGCCACGGTGGCCCAGGTCTGGCCCGCGCGCTCGAGGCTCGAGGTGGGGAAGGCCAAGCTGGACCCCAAGCTCACCTACCCCGCGCAGGTGATCGCCACGCCCCTGCCGCCGCTGGCGGTGGCCTTCGAGGGGGAGAGGGCCCGGCTCGAGCCCGTGCGCAAGGCCCTCGCCACCCAGGGGCCCGGCGGCAAGGCCTCGTTGCTGGTGGCGGAGGCTAAGGGCGAGCGGGAGCCCGGCCTGCGGCTGCTGGCCCAGGGGGGCGCTTACACCCTCACCCGCCCCCACTCCGAGCGCCCCCTGATCCGGCCCCTGCCCTTCGACGAGCCCGGCGCGGCGCGCAAGCTGGCCGAGCGCCTGGAGCACGTCGCCCGCTGGCAGGCCACCGCGGCGCTCGCCAACCCCGGCAGCACGCTCGAGGGGGCCGTCGCGGTCGAGTTCTACCGCTCGCTCAGCGGCCCCACCACCCGCAAGCCCGGCAGCGAGCGCTTCGAGCGGGTCCGGGGCCACGAGCTGCGGCTGGAATACCGTCTGGAGGGGGAGAAGTGGTTCCAGCCCGCCTTCAAGCTGCGCTTCAAGAACGCCTCGCGGCAGACCCTCTACGTGGGCCTGCTGGTGCTCAGCGAGTCCTTCGAGGTGGTGGTTCCGCTGGAGGAGGGCGGGGGGGTGCTGAAGCTCGAGCCCGGCCAGGAGCTGTGGTACAACAAGGGCCAGCCGGTCTACACCCGCGTGCCCAAGGAGTGGTGGGAGGCGGGGATCACCCAGACCCAGGACCTCATCAAGCTCGTCGTCAGCGACCGGCCCTTCGACGCCACCCTGCTGGCGCAGCCCCCCCTGGACTCGCCCTTCGACCGCGAGGCCGCCGCCACGCGCTCCTCGCGCAACTCCCTCGAGCGCCTGATGCGCCGGGTGGGCACCCGCCACATCGGGCTCGAGCCCGAGGGCGAGGCCGAGCTCTCCGACTGGGCCGCCCTCACCCTCAGCGTCACCACCCTGCGCCCCAGGCCCAAGGCCGAGGTCGGCAAGCAGGTGGCCGAGCTGGGCAACGGCGTGCGGGTGCGGCCCCACCCGGCCCTGCAGGCCCGCGCCCGCCTGATCGGGCTGCCCCAGGCCACGCGGGGCGGGGCCAACCTGCCGCCCTACCTCCCCGACCTCGAGGGCGTGGAGCCCTTCCGCCTCACCCCGCCCCAGGGGCGCGACGCGGGGCTAGGCGCGCTCGAGCTCAGCGAGATCAACGACCCCAAGGCCGTGAGCGAGGCCCAGCCGCTGGAGCTGGAGTTCGACCTCCCGCTCGAGGAGCGCGACCGGCTCATCGCCGTGGGCTACGACGCCAAGCAGAAGCTCTGGCTCCCGCTGGGCTTCGGCGGCCCGCTCCCGGTCAAGGGCGAGGCCGGGGGCAGCTACGTGCGGCTGGAGCGCCTCCCCACCCCCGCGCCCGCCCCGCTGGCCGGGGAGCGCGGCCTCATCGACTCGGTCAAGCTGATGCTCTTCAAGCTGGTGGGCCAGAAGCTGGGCCTGCCCTTCGACTACCCCCGCCTCTCGGCCATCACCGTGCCCGAGCTGGGCAAGGTGGAGTACGAGCCCGACGCCGCGAAGGTCCGGGCCAAGGTGGCCCGGGCCAAGAAGGTGCTGCTCTACGTGCACGGCATCCTGGGCCACACCAAGGACCTGGCCTACAGTGCGGGCAGCAAGGTGCGGCTGGGCGAGGGGGAGGCGGCGTTGCAGGAGGGCTACGACCTGCTGCTGGCCTTCGACTACGAGAACATCCACACCTCCATCAAGGACAACGGGCGGTTGCTGCGGCAGAAGCTCGAGGCCGCCGGCTTCGGCCCGGGCGACGGCAAGACCCTGCACGTCGTCGCGCACTCGATGGGCGGGCTGGTCTCGCGCTGGATGGTCGAGCAGGAGGGCGGGAAGGCCTTCGTGGACCACCTCATCGTGATGGGCACCCCCAGCGGCGGCTCCCCCTGGGCCAGCGTGCAGCAGTTCGCCTCCACCGCGCTGGCCCTGGGCATGAACGGCGCGGCGGCCCTGGCCTGGCCGCTGCGGCTGGTGGGGGGCCTGCTGGGGGCCGTCGAGGCGGTGGACAACTCCCTCGACGAGATGCAGCCGGGCTCCGAGTTCCTCAAGACCCTGGGCCACAGCCCCGACCCCGCGCTGCCCTACACCGTGATCGCCGGGACCGCCTCCGTCAAGCGCGGCTCGAGCGCGAAAAGCCTGGTCAAGCGCATCCTCGACAACTTCCCCAACGCCATCCGCTTCGTGGCCCCCAGCGTGTTCCTGGGCCAGCCCAACGACCTCGCCGCCTCCGTCGCCAGCGTGCACAGCCTCGACCCGCAGCGCCAGCCCCGGCCCGCCCTGCTCACCGTGGGCTCCGACCACTTCTCCTACCTCGAGCCCGACGTCACCCTCCCCGAGGTGATCCGGGCGCTGCGCTGAGGCCCCCCTCATCGGCCTGGCCCTCTCGAGGCCGGCCTCCCGGCGGCTTGGCCGCCGCGATGTGCTTGGCCGTGTCGGCGTAGTGGCGCACGCGCACGACCTTGCCCGAGCCGTCGAAGGTCCACAGGTGCACCTCCTCGTCGCGCACGTGGCCGCCCGTGGCCGGCACCTCGAACTCGATGAGGACCTCAGCGGCGACCTGGTCGCCCCCCTCCATCAGTGCCAGCACCCGGAAGTCGCGGACCACCGCGAGGCTGCCCAGGGCCTGGAAAAACCCCGCCACGCCCTGCTTCCCCTGCCGGGCCTCGAGCCAGGGCACCCCCGCCCGCTGGGCCGAGTTGTCGGCCCAGGACTCCCACCGCACCGTCTCGGACACGTGCTCGAGGATGCCCGGCACGTCCCCCTTGCCGAAGGCCGCGTAGATCGCCTGTACGGTCGCCAGATTTCCCATACCTTCCCCCTAGCCCTCCCGCGCCACCGCCGCCCCGGGGACGGCCGACAATTCCCGCAGCAGGTCGCGCTCGCCGCGGGTCATGCACCAGGTGTGGTTGTACTCGAACACCGGCCGGAGCACCGGCGAGAGGGCCCGGATCAGGGGGTACGTCGCCCGCACCTTCCAGTCGTAGGTCACCTCGGTGCCGCCGGGCACGGCGCGCAGGCGCCAGATGCCCCGGCCCTCCAGGTCGCCCTCGGCCCGCACCTCCAGCCGGTGGGGCTCCTCCACGCGGGTGCTCTCGAGGCGCATCCGCAGCTTGTAGGGCAGGGCGCCGTGGACCACGACCGCGTAGCGCTTGCCCACGCCGGCGGCGTCGCCGGGCGCCAGCAGCGTCACCCGGTCGTAGACCGAGCCCCACCAGCGGGGGTAGTCCTCGGCGTTCTGGACGTAGCGCCAGGCGGTCTCGAGGGGGGCGGGGACGAGCCAGCGGTCGAGGAAGTGGTAGTCGTTGGCCCGGGCGGGCCCGGGGGCCTCGTACTCCTCGCCCGGCACCGCGAAGCGGGCGTAGCGGCTGGAGTAGCCCAGCAGGCGCCCGGCCCCGCCCAAGAGGGCCAGCAGGCCCTGCTGCAGCGGGACGGGCACCCCGGCGGCGTAGGAGCTCGGCTGGAGTGAGCGCAGCAGCACCGCCGCCTGGAAGAAGCGCGGCTGCCCCCCGGGCCCGGTCCTGCCCTCCCGCGCCAGCCCGAACAGCGTCTCGAAGAAGTCCTCGAAGGCCTCGAGGGTGCGGCGGTCGGGGGGGTCGAGCTCGATGAGCTGCCGCAGGTGCAGGGGCTCCGTGCCCGCGTTCCAGGGGTTGAGGTGCGCCGCCCCGCGGGGGATGCGGAAGCCCTCGCCCGCCCGGGCGGTGTGCTCCTTCCCGTTCAGCACGTAAGTCGCCGCGCCCGCGAGCACCTCGAAGCCTTCCTCGAAGGTCCGGTGGAAGTGCGGCCGGTTGGCCTCCCGGCCCGCGCCGGGGGGGTAGAAGACCTCGAGCTCGAGGGCCCGCCCGCCGCTGTCGCGGGCGGTACGGCGCACGATGAGCCGGGTTCGGGTCGTGGGGTCGCTGAGCACCTGTCCGGGAACGGCCATGGCTTGCCTCCTGTACGGGGCAAGTGTGGCCCGGGAGGGTGCTCACCCGCCAGACCGAAAATTGCTCACCTTCGCAGGGCGCGCCCCGCTTTTACGGGTTGGACGCCGGCGGGTTGCCGAAGCGGCGCTGCACCACCTGCCCGACGCCCCCCATCAGGCCGCGGTCCTGGCCCTGCACGACGGCCCGCACCCCGCCGCCGTTGCCGGTGCGCACGTTGACGGGCAGGGGGAAGGAGAGCTGGGTCCCGGGGCGGGCGGTGCCCTCGTAGAGCTGGCGGCCGTCGAGGGCGGTGACCCGGATCCAGGAGGTCTGTTCGACCCGCAGGACCAGGGTATTGCCGCTGGGCTGGGCGATGGGCGCAGGCGTGGTCCCGGCCGGCGGGGTGGCCTGGGGGGCGGCCGGGGGCTTGGCGACCTCGAGGCGCACCGTGAGGTTCTGGTCGGTGAGGAGGTTGAGGGTCTGCTGCTTGGGCGCGTAGCCTTGGGCCTCGACCCGCAGCACCCGCTCGCCCACCTCCACCGGGGCCTGGATGGGGGCGTTGCCCAGCAGGAAGCCGTCGAGGTAGACCCGAGCGCCCACCGGCTCGCTGTTCACCCGCAGCATGACCTGCTTGGGGGCGGGGGCCACGGGAGCGACGGGCGCGGCCTCGCCGCGGGGCTCCTGGCGGGTGGAGTACCACCAGAAGGCCGCTGCGGCCAGGATCGCCAGCAGGGGCAGCACCCACAGCCAGGCCCGGCGGGGGGTGCGGGTGGGGATGCGGCTCTTGGGGGGCACCTCGACGGTGCGGTTCATGCCCGGGCTGGCCGGGTAGAGCATCAGCAGGGGCTGGGGGTCGAGGCCCAGCGCCTGGGCGTAGCGCTTGAGGTAGCCCCGCGCCAGCGGGGGCTCGGGCAGTTCCTGGTAACGACACTCCTCCAGCGCCTCGAGGATGGCCCGCCGCACCTTGAGCCGCTCGGCGAGTTGGGTGAGGTCGAGCCCCTGCTCTTCGCGGGCTTGGCGCAGACGGTATCCCAGTTCGCACATCTCGGAATATTCTAAGCCGCTAAGCGATGAGCTGGGCCAGTGCCCCGGCGATGCGCGCGGCCAGGCGGGCGTTTTCCTCCAGCAGCCGCAGGTTGACCTCCACCGTCACCCCGCCCGAGAGCTCGGCGAGCCTCGAGAGCAGGAAGGGGGTGAGGGCCTTGCCGTAGATGCCCCGCCGGGCCGCCTCCTGGTTGGCCTGCTCGACCCAGCTTTGCACCTGGGCCCACTCGAGGCCCCGCGAGACCGGGTTCATCACCAGCGTGGCGCTGGGCAGCAGGCGGCGGGCCTGGGCGAACACGGCCGCGGCCTCCTCGGGGCTCTCCACGCGCGCGGGCAGCTCGAAGGGGGACTCGCGGGTGTGGAAGGCCGGGAGCTTGTCGGTCTTGTAGCCCAGCAGGCTCACGCCGAAGCTCTCGAGGCGCTCGAGGGTGGCCGCGAGGTCGAGGATGCTCTTCGGCCCCGCCGAGACCACCACGATGGGCGTGCGCGAGAGCTCGAACAGGTCGGCCGACTCGTCGTAGGAGGCCTGCCCGCTGCCCGCGGGGTGCACCCCCCCGATGCCCCCGGTGGCGAAGACCGAGATCCCGGCCTTGTGCGCCAGGAAGGCCGTGGTCGCCACCGTAGTCCCCCCGTGCTTGCGCTGGGCCATGATGGCCGCCAGGTTCCACAGGCTGGCCTTCTCCACCTGCGCGGCGAAGGCGACGGCCTCGAGCTGCCCTTCGGTGAGCCCCACGTGGATCTCCCCGTCCAGGATGGCGATGGTCGCGGGCACCGCACCCTCCTCCCGCACGGCCCGCTCCATCTTGCGGGCGAGCTCGAGGTTGGCAGGGCGGGGCAGCCCGTGGGTGATGACGGTGGACTCGAGGGCCACCACCGGCCGGTTGTCGTCGAGGGCCTGCCGGACTTCGGGGTGTAGACGCATGGCTCAAGGATACCGGTCAGGAGTGGGGAGCTGAAGGCGTGGGGCGGGAAGCGGTAAGCCGTCAGCCGTCAGCGAAAGGCTCGTGGCTTGTAGTTCGTGGTTTACCCCACCCCGGCCCTCCCCGCCCGCGGGGAGGGCCGGGGTGGGGTAAAC
>NZ_QXDL01000177.1:0-8749 GCF_003574345.1 Calidithermus terrae | reverse complement strand
GTGGGTTCTGCCTGAAGTCGCCGGTAGCCCTAGGCAGGCGCCGAGGGCCGGGCTCATGACTGGGGCTAAGTCGTAACAAGGTAGCTGTACCGGAAGGTGCGGCTGGATCACCTCCTTTCTAAGGAGTACTCAGTTGTACGCCACGCGCGTGCAGCTCAGCAACTCGCCCGATCTGTGCAAGGTTCACTCTCCCCACCCTCACGGGTGGGGAGTTTTCTTTTAACCCCCTACCGCGCCGCGGCTGGCCGTGCCGCAGAGCGCTCTATGGGCCAAAGCTCCCAACGCCCTCGTTCCCGGGCAGGGTAAGCTTTACGGGATATGGTGCGCGACCTGCCCGACCTCGAGCTCCGCCGAGAGCCGCTGCGCTTTTTCACCCGGCTCGCCCGCCTCGGCCCCGACATCTCCACCTTTCAGTTCGCCAGCGGGCAGGAGATCGTCTTCCTCAACCACCCCGACCTGGTGCGCGAGGTGCTCGTCGAGCGGGCCGAGCTGTTCCACAAGTCGGAGATGACCCGGGCCTTCGCCGGGGGCATGGGGCACGGCATCCTGGTGAGCGAGGGCGAGTTCTGGAAGCAGCAGAGCCGCCTGATGCGCCCCGCGTTCCACTACAAGCGGCTGGTGGGCTACGCCGAGGTCATGACCCGCTTCACCCAGGACATGCTCGAGGGCTGGCAGGACGGCGACCTGATCCACGTGGACGAGGAGATGAACGCCCTGACGCTGCGGGTGGTGGCTAAGTGCATGTTCAACGTCGAGGCCAAGGACGACCGCGACATCATGCACAAGGCCATCATCCTGGGGCAGCAGGTGGTGGGGCGCATGATCCACGGCTGGCTCACCGACCCCGACTGGACCCCCTCGCTCAACCGCGCGGGCATCCGGGTGGTGCGGGCGCTGAACGAGATGGTGCAGCGCCACATCGCCCAGCGCCGTGCCCAGGGCGCGCTGGGCGACGACCTGCTTTCGATGCTGATGGAGGCCCAGCAGCGGGCCGACATCCGGATGAGCGACCGGCAGTTGCGCGACGAGGTGCTCACCGTGATCACGGCGGGCCTCGAGACCACCGCCAACGCCCTCATCTGGACCTGGCACCTCCTCGACCGCCACCCCGAGGTGCGGTCCAAGCTCCGCGCCGAGCTCGACGCGCTGGGGCGCATCCCCGCCTTCGAGGACCTCCCCCGCCTGGCCTACCTCGACCAGGTGTTCAAGGAGGCGCTGCGCCTCTACCCCCCGGTGTGGATCATCGGCCGGGAGGTGGCCGCCGGGGAGGGCGTGGAGCTGGGCGGGATGTACCTGCCCTACAAGTCGCAGTTGGTGCTGTGCCAGTGGACCCTGCACCGCGACCCCCGCTTCTTCGACAACCCCGACGCCTTCATCCCCGAGCGCTGGACGCCCGAGTTCGAGAAGTCCCTGCCCCGCGGGGCTTACTTCCCCTTCAGCCTGGGCCCCAGGGTCTGCACCGGCCAGAGCTTCGCCACCGCCGAGTTCAAGATCATCGTGGCCGGGGTGCTGCAGCGCTTCGACCTCGAGCACGCCGAAGAGACCGAAGTCCAGCCCGAGCCCAACTTTACCCTCTGGGCCAAGGGCGGCCTGCGGATGCGGGCGAGGGCACGGTAAGCGGTCAGCCGTCAGCTTGTGGCTCGTGGTGGACCCCTCCCCTTCCCTCCCGCGGGGTAGGTTTATCCCCCCAGCCCCCCTTGCCAAGGGGGGAAACAAGGCGTCGTGCGTATTGCGTTTTGCGTCTTGCGTCTTGCGTACGACGTAGGACGTACGACGTAGGACGTACGACGCACGACCTGCATCCGGCCATCAACCACCCACCACCGACAACCCTACCCCAACCGGCACCAGTACAACTGGCTCGCCCCCTTCGCCAGCAACCAGTAGCCGATGACCAGCTCGCCCTTGCCGCCGGTGAGCTTGTAGGCCTCCACCGTGGACTCCCCCTGGGCCACCTGGCCCTTGGGCTCGACCTTCCAGCCCGCCTTCTTGAGCGCTTCGTTGAAGCCGTCCACCAGCTTGCGGTACTCCTCCTGGGTGGCCTGCTTGAAGCTCCAGCCCTCGAAGGTCTGGCAGCGCTTGCCCTCGGTGACGGCAAAGGCCCGCAGCACGCGCTCGTCGAAGGTCTTGACCGCGGTGGCCCCCTCGACGGGCAGGGGCTGGCCGAGGACCCTCGAGGCGCTCTGGGCCAGCGCGGAGACGAGCAGCAGGGCGGCGAGGCTGAGCAGCAGTTTTCTCACGCGGTTCTCCGTCATTTGTTGATCTCGTCGAGCAGCGCGGCCAGCACCCGCTGCTGGCTGGACTCGGCGATGGCCTTGGCCCGCTCGGGGTTGAGCTCGGCGAGGATCTGGTAGGCGGTGGAGCCCTGCAGCTCGGATAGGGCGTTGTCGGTTTTGTCGGTGTCCACGATGCGGTTCATGTTGTCGCTGAAGACCACCTCGGCGATGCGGGCGACCATCTTGGGCTGCTCGTTGCCGATGTACTCCTTGAGCAGGATCAGGGCGATGTCCTGGCGGGCCTGGCTCTTGGTGTCGGAGAGCTCGTCGATGAGGCTTTGGATGAAGTCGCGCTGGGCGATGGAGTCGGCGATGCGCTGCGAGCCCAGGTTGAGCGCCCAGCCCAGCACCACCGGGATCGCCACGATGGACGCCTTGCTGACCACGTCCCAAAACCCCGACCAAAACGCCGACGAGCGATCTTGCATAAGCCTCCCGACCTGTACTGTAGTGTAGCCCAGGATGAGTTACGCGGGGGTTTCCGGGGCCCTCTCCCCTGCCCACACCTGCGGCTCCTTCAGGGCCCACGCCGGGTACTCCTCGCCCCCCAGGAAGCGCCGGGCGTAGAGGGCGGCCAGCTTGGCGTAGCGCTCACCGCCGGCGGCCTCGAGGTCGTACAAGAGCGCCACGCTGGCGGCGTCGGCCAGGGTGCGCAGGGCCTCCTTGGCGTGCCACTGGGCCTCGGCGGGCTCGAGGCCCTGCAGGCGGTCCAGGGTGCGCCGGAGGGCCCCCAACGCGAGGCGGGCCTCCTCGGTCCCGACCGCCTCGAGCCGGGGCACGAACTCCGCCAGGAAGGGCTCTTGGGCCCCCTTACGGGTGAGCACCTCGAGGGTGTCGAGGGCCTGCACGTTGGCCGGGCCCTCCCAGATGGGGGTGATCAGGGCCTCACGGCTGAGGCGGGCGATGGCGAAGTCCTCCACGAAGCCCACCCCGCCGAAGAGCTCCATGGCGAGCTGGGTGCAGTAGGTGCCGTGCTCGGCGGTGCGGGCCTTGGCGAGGTGGGTGAGCAGGCGGGCGTAGTGGTAGCGCGGGCTGTAAGGGGGGCGCAGGGGCCAGGCCTCCTCCCAGGCGGCCACCGCCCGGAAGGTGAGGGCCAGGCCCCCGGCGATGCGCACCGCCAGGTCGGTGAGGTCGCGGCGCGCCAGGGGGTGCTCGAGCAGCGCCCGCCCGAAGGCCTTGCGCCGGCGCACGCGGAAGAGGGCCTCGAGCTGGGCCTTCCTCGCCAGCCCCATCGCCCCGCAGGCGTTGGCCAGGCGCGAGAGGGTGAGGGTCTCCAGGAGGTAGTAGATCCCCTCCTCGGCCTCCCCGATCAGGTGGGCCTCGGCGCCCGCGAACTCCACCTCGCCGGAGGGCACCGCGCGGGTGGCTAGCTTCTCCTTCAGGCGGCGCACCCGGTAGTTGAGCCGGCCCTGCGCGTCCAGGCGGGGCACCAGGAACAGCGCGATCCCCTTCGGCCCCGGCGGGGCCCCTTGCGGGCGGGCGGAGACGATGGCGTAGTCGGTGAGCCCGGCGCCGCTCGAGAAGTACTTCTCGCCCTCCAGCCGCCAGGACTCGCCGTCCCACGAGGCCTGGGTCTGGTTGGCGCCCAGGTCGGAGCCGCCCTGCACCTCGGTCATCCAGGTGGCGCCGAAGGCTTCGCCGCTCAAAAGCTGCTCCTTCCAGGCCGAGAAGCGCGGCGCGTACTTGTGGATGCTGTAGACCACGCAGTTGGTGATGGTCTGGACGCAGTAGAGGCCGGGGTCGGCGAGCAGGTAGCCCTGGGCGAAGTGGTGGTGCCAGCTCCCGCCCTCGTAGGGCGGGCGGTTGATGGCCGCCAGCCGCCGCAGCAGGCCCTCCTGGGCAGGCGACAGGCGCACGCGGTCGATGCGGTTGCCCGCCAGGTCGTGCATCACCAGCACCGGGCGGGCCTCCTTGTCCACGTGGTCGGCCACGCGGTAGGCCTCGCCCCCGGCCAGCTCCCCGAAGGCCTCGAGCTCCCCCCGGTGCGCCTCCCAGCCGCGCCAGCAGCGCCCCAGCAGCGCCGGGAGGTCGGGGTCGAGCCGGAAGTGGTTGTGCCCGTAGGCGTAGGATTGGTGTTCCATGGCTTTTGGCCGTAGTCTACGCCCCGCCAAGCCCGGCGGGCTGAGGGCGCCCCGGGGGCAGGGGTCAGGTCAGCTTGAGCTTGGGGTTGCGCCCGCGGCCCTTAGGGGGAGGGAGCGCGTCCCAGTCGCGCTCGAGGTGTTCCTCCAGGTCGCGGCTCTGCTCCTCCTCCACCGAGCGCACCACGGCCTCGAGGCTCTGCACCGCCTTCTCCACCACCTCGGCGTGGCGGGTTAGCTGGGCCCGCACCCCCTCTTCCAGGCCCTTCTTCCGCAGCATCTTGCGGGTAGCCGCGAGCACGCGGCGGCTGTTGAGCACGTGGACCCGCAGGTCGTGGATGTAGGCCTGGTCGGTGAGGCCCAGGCGGTGGGCGCGGCTGCTGGGCTCGCGCCAGCGCTTGAGGTCGCCGCGCTCGACCATGGGGCGCACCACTTTGAGCAGCGCGGCCTTGCTCACCCCGAGCCGTGACGCGAGCTCGCCCAGGCTCTGCGGCTCCGAGGCCAGCAAGAGCAGGGCGATCACCTTGCCCTCCAGAACCGGACGCCCTACGCAGTAGTAGGCGTCGCCAAGCTCGTCGATAAAGTCGTTCGGGTTCATTTTGAGCCAGGACCAATTTATCGCTCAGCCCAGGCTCAGCCACGGATCATAAACTCATGGGTTCACGATGGAGCTGTGGCCCTGCCGAAAGCAATAGATTGCCTGCATGCACCGGATCCTCGTGATCGACGACGATCCCAGCGTATGCAGCTTCCTGCGGCGGGGCCTGACGCTCGCGGGCTTCGCCGTGCAGACCGCCGCCGACGGGCCGGCGGGGCTCGAGGCGCTCGAGCGCTTCGCCCCGCACCTGGTGATCCTGGACCGCAAGATGGGCGGCATGAGCGGGCCGGAGGTGCTGGCGCGGCTGCGGGAGCGCCGCCCCCGGCTGCCGGTGATCATGCTCACCGGCCGGGTCCCCGAGGACAGTGAGGACGACGGCCTGGGGGTCGAGGCCTACCTGGTCAAGCCGGTGGAGTTCCAGCAACTGCTCGGGACCATCGGGGCCCTGATAGGCCGTCCCTGAGGGCCCGGCAGGCCTTACAATCGCCGCGCCCCCAGCGGCGACAATAGCAGAATGGCGAAGCCGGTCATCCTGGCCATCGACGACGACCCGCAGGTGCTGGGCTCGGTCGCGCAGGACCTCAGGCGGCAGTACGGGGCCGCCTACCGCGTCGTGCGGGCCTCCTCGGGCCCGGAGGCGCTCGAGGCCCTGCGGCAGCTGGAGGAGCGGGGGGAGCCGGTCGCCCTGCTGCTCAGCGACCACCACATGCCGCAGATGGACGGGGTGGAGTTTTTGCAGCGCTCGAGGGAGCTCTACCCCGGCGCCAAGCGGGTGTTGCTCACCGCTTACGCCGACACCGAGGCCGCCGTCCGGGCCATCAACCGGGCGCGGCTGGACCACTACCTCATGAAGCCCTGGGACCCGCCCGAGCAGCACCTCTACCCGGTCCTCGACGACCTGCTCGCCGACTGGCAGGCCGCCTACCGGCCCCCCTTCGAGGGGGTACGGCTGGTGGGGCACCGCTGGTCGCCCCGCACCCACCACCTCAAGGACTTCCTGGCCCGCAACCACGTGCCCTACCGGTGGCTCGACCTCGAGACCCACCCCGAAGCCCCCGCCCTGGCCGGCACCTCCCGGCTCCCGCTGGTGGTCCTGCCCGACGGGCAGCGCCTCGAGGAACCCACCCCCGTCGAGCTGGCCCAGGCCGTGGGGCTCAAGACCCAGGCCGACCGCCGCTTCTACGACCTCGTCATCGTGGGGGGCGGGCCGGCGGGGCTCGCCGCCGCGGTCTACGGCGCTTCGGAGGGCTTGCGGGTGGTGCTCGTCGAGCGGGAGGCCCCGGGCGGCCAGGCCGGCACCAGCAGCCGCATCGAGAACTACCTGGGCTTCCCCGCCGGGCTCTCCGGCGGCGACCTGGCCCGCCGCGCGGTGGCCCAGGCCCGCAAGTTCGGCGCCGAGATCCTCAACCCGGCCGCCGTCAAGGGGCTGCGGGCGGAGGGGCAGTACCGCGCGGTGACCCTCGAGGACGGCAGCGAGCTCTCCTGCCACACCGTGCTGGTGGCCACCGGGGTCAGCTACCGCAAGCTGCCGGTGCCGGGGCTCGAGCGCCTCGCCGGGGCCGGGGTCTACTACGGCGCCGCCATCACCGAGGCCCAGGCCTGCAAGGACGAGGACGTGTACGTGGTGGGCGGCGGCAACGCGGCCGGGCAGGCCGCGGTGTACCTCTCGCAGTTCGCCCGGCGCGTGGTGATGCTCGTGCGCGGGGCGGGGCTCTCCCAGACCATGTCGCGCTACCTCATCGACCAGATCGCCGGCACCCCCAACATCGAGCTGCGCACCTGCTGCCAGGTGGCCGGGGTCCACGGGGAGGGGCACCTCGAGGCCATCACCCTCGCCGACGCCGGCACCGGCACCACCGAGCGGCTGCCCACCTCGGCGCTTTTCGTCTTCATCGGGGCCCTGCCCCACACCGACTGGCTGGGCCAGTCGGTGCTGCGCGACGGGCGCGGCTTTGTGCTGACCGGCCCCGACCTGCCCCGGGGGAGCTGGAGGCTGGGGCGCGACCCCTTCCTCACCGAGACCAGCCTGCCCGGGGTGTTCGCCGCCGGGGACGTGCGCCACGAGTCGGTCAAGCGCGTCGCCAGCGCGGTGGGCGAGGGCTCGATCACCGTGCAGTTCGTCCACCGCTACCTCCAGGCCCTCTGAAAGCCGTCCACCCGCAGGTGGATGCCGGGGGGCTTCCCGCTGGGCGGCGGGGCGGCTCGAGCGGCCCCCTCCCCCGAGGCTCACGCCAGCCGCTTGCGCAGCACGAAGGGCGGCGGGGTGCGGGGGTTGGCCGAGCTGTAGAGCAGATTCGCGTCCAGGACATAGCCCTGGGCGCTGTACCACTCCACCAGCCGGTACTGGTCGTGGCGCACCGCCAGCCGTACCTCCCGCACGCCGTGCCGGGCGGCGTCTTCCTCGAGCAAGCCCAGCAGCTTCGGCCCCAGCCCCCGCTTGCGGTACCCGGGCAGCACGCCCAGCTTGTGCACCTCGCAGACCCCCTCCTCGACGGGGTGCGGCACCCAGCGCACCGCGGCCACCGCCTCTCCCCCGGCCTCGGCCACGAAGCCGCGCCCGCGCTCGAGGTCGGCGAGCACCTTTTCGGCCGTCTCGAGGTGGCCGCTGGAGCCGGGTGCCACCCGCCCGGCCCAGGCTTGGCGCACCATCCGGGCCACGGCGCCGGCGTCGGCGGGCCGCATGAGGCGGAAGGTGACCGGCGGGAGGTCTTCCATCCCGTAAGCCTACCAGGGCCGGGGCACGGGCTCGAGGCCTCCTCCCTCCCGGCGCGGCCGCCGGTCAACGGCTGGCGGCAGACCCGGCGGCGCGCTCGAAGAGCACCAGGCCCAGCGCGCTCAGGTAGCCCACCGCGGCGAAGACCAGCCAGGGCAGGGCCTCGAGGCCGCTGGCACGTCCCCAGTCCAGCAGCACGCCCCCGGCCAGGTTGCCCAGCGCCCCGCCCACCGCCAGGCCCAGCCAGCCGAAGCCCATGTACGAGCCCAGCGCCCGCGGGTCGGCGAGCTCGGCCATCACCACCTGCTGGTGGGGCGAGAGGATCACCACCCCCAGCGCGAACACCGCCACGCAGGCCAGCAGCGCCGCGATGCTGCCCGCCAGCGCGATCAGGCCCAGGCCGGTGGACATCACCACCGTCCCCAGCACCAGCGCCCGCAAGGGGCTCAGGCGGCCCTCGAGCGCACGCACCAGCGGGTACTGCAGCCCCACGCTGATGACGGTGTTGAGCAGGAAGACCCAGCTCACCGCCGTGCTGGTGCCGGCCAGCCGCTCGGCCTGCAGGGCGATGCTCAGCGAGAGCTGCACCCACAGCATGAAGTAGCCCATCGAGACGGCGGTGAAGCCCACGAAGCGCCGGTCGCGCAGGGCCATGCCGATGCCCTCGAGCAGCCCCCGCTCCCCGCTCGAGACCCGCACCGGCGGCAGCAGGAGGGCGGTGATGCCGTAGCAGACCACGTAGCACAGCCCCGCCGCCACGGCCACCGCGTCGAAGCTGGCCCGGATCAGCAGGCCCCCGGCCAGCACCCCCAGCGCCATCCCCACGTTGCCCAGCGTGCCCTGCAGCGCGAAGACCCGCCGCCGGGTGGCCTCGTCGCTCAGCGCGGTCACCGCCGCCGACTTCGGCGACTCGAACAGCGCCCCGCCCAGCCCCGCCAGCAGCCCGCTCAGCATCAGCAGGGCGAAGCTGTCGGCCCACGCCAGGCTGACGAAGCCCACCGACCGCACCAGCAGCCCGCCCAGGATCAGCCCCTTGGCCCCGAAGCGGTCGGCCAGCGCCCCGCTGAACACCGTGACCCCCTGC
>NZ_QXDL01000176.1:0-8802 GCF_003574345.1 Calidithermus terrae | reverse complement strand
CCGCCCAGGCCATCGCCGACTTCATCGAGAAGGAGTTCAAGGGCACCGTCGAGGTGGAGATCTTCATCCCCACCGAGTACCGCGGCCTCATCGAGGCCATGCGCGGGGGCAACCTCGACTTCGCCTTCTACCCCCCTGACGGCTACGTCATCGCCCACCGCGACGTCGGCGCGCAGGTGCTCTTGAAGTCGGTGCGCGGCACCAGCCCCTACTACTGGTCGGCCATCATCGTGCGCAAGGACTCCGGCATCAAGAACGTGCGGCAGCTCGAGGGCAAGACCATCGCCTGGGTGGACAAGAACTCCGCCGCCGGCTACGTCTTCCCCCGCGCCGCCCTCGTGACCGCCGGCCTCGAGCCCGACAAGCTCTTCTCCAAGCAGATCTTCGCCGGCAAGCACGACTCCGCCGTGCTGGCGGTGCTCAACAAGTCGGTCGATGCCGCCGCCACCTTCGCCAACGACGACAAGAACAAGAGCGGGGCCTGGACCCAGTTCCTCAAGCCCGAGGAGGCCGCCCAGCTCACCGCCATCTTCTACTCCAAGCCCATCCCCGGCGACACCTTCAGCGTCTCCAAGCAGTTCCAGGCCAAGTACCCCTCCCTCACCAAGGGCATCGCCGCCGCCATCCAGCGCATCAAGACCCCCAGCAGCAAGCTGCTGCTCGACCTCTACCGCATCGACTACATGATCCCCGCCAAGGACTCCGACTACGACGTGGTGCGCGAAGCCCGCAAGGTGGCCGGCCAGGACTGACGGCTCGAGTTCATAGAAACCTTTCGAGGAAACCCAGTGGCTTTAGCCCTGGGAGGAAACGAAAGCCGCTCGCAGAGCGGTGCGGGGTCGCCAAACCATCGTGTAGAATGGGGCGATGGTTTTTGCCGAGGCTGCAAGGCACTCCACCGGCGTATCGCCTATCGGGAGAAACGGCTGTTTGCCCATGACGCAAACCATTTCGCGGCGGGGGCAACCCCGCTGGGCTGCTGTAAGCCAGCCGCACCTGGGGGAAGCGGAGAGTGCTATTCGGCATAATCCTGTCCCTGGAAGCCCACTGCTTTAGCTGTGGGTCGCTTACGCCTCGATGACCCCAGGAGAATCCTGGGGTTTGTTTTTTTGGGAGAGCCAAGCAACTGCGTCAAGGGCTGCCGGAGGGGGATGAGCACCCTACGATAAGTTTGCCAGCTGCACCCCGGCGAAGAGCGTTTGGAGTCCCTTGGCGAGAGCGGCTTTGGCCCGCTTGGGAGGGCTGGGCGGCGCAGGCGGTGTAGCTGCTGGAAGGGCTATCCCAGGTATAAAGGCTCCACGAGTCGAAGGCTATGTTCGCTGGCGATAATAGCAGGGACAAACCTCTCTGGTTATATCTGTTATGGTGGACAAAACAGATACAAGAAGGTAACATGTCATCGCGCAATGGCTATAAACAGTAATAACCGAGCTGGGACCTTTGTTCCCCAACGGGGGGGTTACCGGGCTTTTATCCCTGCGAAGTTGCCCCTGGCCGAGCCTTTAGGGTGGGATGCCCCGAGCTTAAACGTGCTGCTCGAGGCTCAAGGTGCACTGGGGCAGCTTAAGGGAACAGCCGAGCGGCT
The DNA here is from genome assembly GCF_003574345.1 of Calidithermus terrae. Taxonomy (NCBI): domain Bacteria; kingdom Thermotogati; phylum Deinococcota; class Deinococci; order Thermales; family Thermaceae; genus Calidithermus; species Calidithermus terrae. The sequence continues at coordinate 7,217 of NZ_QXDL01000176.1, read as the reverse complement.
CCCCAATCCCGACCTGCTGGTAATGATGTACATCCGGGCCGAGGCAGTGCTCTCGAGCCAGATTGAAGGGACCCAAGCCAGTCTCGATGACGTGCTGCGGGCCGAGGCTAACCTTGCCAATCCGGACGCGCCTGGCGACGTACAAGAAGTGATTAACTACGTCAAGGCAATGGACTATGGCCTGAGGCGTCAAGAAGAACTTCCCGTCTCCCTCAGGCTGATTCGCGAGATACACGGCATTCTGATGAACGGGGTGCGGGGGAGCCAGCGCGACCCGGGAGAATTCCGTAGGAGCCAGAACTGGATCGGCCCCGTGGGCTCTACCCTGCAGACCGCGCGGTTCGTGCCCCCTCCGGTTCCCGAGATGCTGGTTGCCCTGGACAACCTGGAGAGGTTCATCTATGAGGAGGGTTCTCGGACGCCACCCTTGGTCAAGATCGGCCTGATCCACGCCCAGTTCGAGACCATCCACCCTTTTCTCGACGGTAACGGACGCCTCGGGCGCCTGCTCATCACCCTGTTGATGTGCCATTATGGTCTGTTGGACGCGCCGCTCTTATACCTCTCGCATTTCTTTAAGCTCAACCGAAGCGAATACTACGACCGCCTGCAAGCTATCCGTGAACGTGGGGACTGGGAAGGCTGGCTGAGATTCTTTCTCGAGGGGGTACGTTCGGTAGCCACCGAGTCCGCCCAGAAAACCCGTGACGTGCTCGACCTGCGTGAACAAGATCGCCTACGCATCGGGCAAGAACTAGGCCGCAGAACCGCCAACGCCCTCACCCTGCATGAGCACTTGCTCCGCCAGCCCTTCGTCAACGTGCGCAGGGTTCAAAGCCTCACTGGACTTTCTTACTCGAACGCCAACGCCTTGGTCGGGGAACTGGTGCGCACAGGCGTCCTGCAACCGGCGAATGAGCATGCGAGGGATCGTTTGTTCGTTTACCAACGTTATCTGGATATCTTCAGGCTCGAGCGCGACGAGACTGCCAAAACTTCCACCGATGAATCGACTTTTTCGGGCTGATCGGCCGGTAAACCCTCGGCCATACCGCACCCGCCCGCGGCTCGTTCAGCCGGTATCATCAACGTCGCTTAGAGCACCCTTCGGGGTGGCTTAGCCGGGTAGTGAGCCGGAAAACACTGCCGAGGACGGGACGACCACAATCCTCTTCGGGACAGGCTGGCGAACGTGCACTTGTGGAACGATCTCTTCCAGGACAACGGGCGTTCGCCTGCCGTCCACCCGGCGGCAGGAAGAGGGCGGTAGAGCTGGCTTCAAAGCTTGTAAGATAGGCCGTCAAGCGGAGTTCGTGATGATCGAAGTCAGAGGAGTGAGCCAGGTCTTTCAGACCAAGAACGGGCCCTTCCAGGCCCTCAAGGACGTGAGCATCGACATCCCCAAGGGGGATTTCGTGGCGATCATCGGGCGGTCGGGGGCGGGCAAGAGCACCTTCTTGCGCACCCTCAACGGCCTGCTGATCCCCTCCCAGGGGACCATCACCGTGGAGGGCCTCGAGGTCACCCGCCTGTCCAGGCGCGAGCTGCAGCGCTACCGCCGCAGCGTGGGCTTCATCTTCCAGCAGTTCAACCTCGTCACCCGCCTCAGCGTGCTCGACAACGTGCTGCACGGGCGTTTGGGCTACCTGCCTGCCTGGCGGGGGTTGCTGGGGCTCTACACCGAGCGCGACTACCAGATCGCGCGGGCGCAGCTCGAGCAGGTTGACCTCACCGCCAAGGAGAGCGCCCGCGTCGACTCGCTCTCGGGCGGGCAGCAGCAGCGCGTGGCTATCGCCCGGGCCATGGCCCAGGAGCCCCGGCTCATGCTGGCCGACGAGCCGGCCGCCAACCTCGACCCGGTGCTCTCCGAGGAGGTCATGCGCATCCTCAAGCGCTTCAACGAGCAGCTCGGCATGACCGTGGTGATCAACATCCACGCCCTCGACCTCGCCCTCAAGTACGCCAAGCGCATCATCGCCTTCCGGCGCGGGGAGCTGGTCTTCGACGGCACCGCCGCCGAGCTCAGCGACGAGCTCGTGGACGAGATCTACGAGCGGAAGGAGATGGCGGCGTGAGCGCGGCGCTGGTGTATGCCCTGCTGGGCGCGGCCGTCGCCGTGCTGCTCAGCGTCGCCAAGGGCTCGATGCGCCGCCTGATCTACGGCGGGGTCTTCGGCGTCGCCGTCGCGTTTGTGGCCTTCCCCTTCGTGCAGTCGGTGGGCTACCTCACCCGCGAGACGGTCTCGCCCACCCTGCTGGGCCTGCTGCCGCGCTTCCCCCTGCTGGCCCTGGTGCCCCTGGCCCTCGCGGCCGGGCTGGTGCTGGCGCGGCGGGGCGGGGCCTCGGCGGCGCTGGGGGGCGTCGTGGCCGGGGGCGTGACCCTCTTCAGCGGGCTTTTCCTCATCGCCCAGCCGGCCGGGCTGGTGCGGCTGATCCCGGTGAACGGGCTGATGGAGCTGCTGGCGGGCCTGATCCCGCTGCTGGTGCTGGCGCTCTTGGGCCGCTCGCGCCCGCGCCTCCGCTGGCCGCTGATCGGGGCCGGGCTCATCCTGAGCGCGCTGCTGTTCGGCTGGCTCAACGCCGGCAGCGGCGGCCACCTCTACCTGCCCAAGATGGCGGGCTACTACCGCCTGCTGGGCGGGGTGGAGCCGGGCCTCGAGCAGCGCATCGTCGAGGAGTACAACGCCGGGCTCGAGGAGCGCAACGCCATCCTGCGCGAGATCGGGCAGCCGGAGGAGAAGCCGGTGCAGAGCCTGGCCGACTTCAAGGGCCGCATCCCCCAGGAGACCGCCGAGCAGGGCTACCGCCTGTTGCAGCCGGGCCAGATCCAGTACGGGGCCTTCGCGGTCTTCTTGCTGGCCGGCCTGATGCTGGGCGCGGGGCTGATGCTGCTGCGCCGCCCCCAGCTCACCGAGGCCGCCGACCTGCGCGCGGGCCTGATCCTGGCCGGGCTGGTGGGGGTGCTGCTCCCCGCCTTCGACGCCACCGAGTTCGAGCTGCAGAAGCTGGTCAAGGGCTGGCCCTTCCTCACCGGCTTCATGGACCGCGCCTGGCCCCCCAACCTCGCCGCGCCCGACGCCGCCAACCCCATCTTCCCGTTGCAGAGCGTGCTCTCGGAGATGGCCCTGACCATCGAGATCGCGCTGGTGGGCACCTTCCTGGCCGCGATCTTCGCCATCCCCTCCAGCTTCCTCGCCGCGCGCAACCTCACCCAGGGCAGCCCCCTCATGCGCGCCCTCTTCGGCTTCATGCGCACCTTCTACAACGTTGACCGCGGGGTGGACACCCTCATCCTGGCCCTGGTCTTCGTGGCGGCGGTGGGGCTGGGGCCCTTCGCCGGGGTGCTGGCGATGGCGATCCACTCCATCGCCGACTTGGGCAAGCTCTACTCCGAGGCCATCGAGAACGTTGACCGCGGGCCCATCGAGGCGCTCGAGTCCACCGGCACCTCCGGGGTCAACGTGCTGCGCTGGGCCATCCTGCCGCAGGTGCTGCCGCTGTTCGTCTCCTACACCCTCTACCGCTTCGAGATCAACTTCCGGGTCTCGGTGGTGCTGGGCCTGGTGGGCGCGGGCGGCATCGGCTACTTCATCAAGGGCGCGATGGACGCGGGCAACTACGACCAGATGATCATCGGCGTCATCGCCATCGTGATCGTGGTCAACCTCATCGACTTCGCCTCCTCCTGGCTGCGCAGCCGCCTGGTCTGACGCTGGATTCAAAGGGCTACTCGCCCTCGGCCTGCGCCTCCGCGGCCCTCGAGCCGCGCGTCTTGGCCCAGACCTGGGTGAACTCCGCCCCCAGCAGCACGATCTGCGCCGAGTAGTACACCCACAGCAGCAGCACCACCAGGGCTCCGGCGGCCCCGAAGGTGCTGGCGGCGGCGCTGTGGCCCAGGTACTGCCCGATGAGGAAGCGGCCGAGGTTGAAGAGCAAAGAGGTCACCAGGGCCCCCACCCACACGTCGCGCCAGGCCACCGGCGTGTCGGGGAGGTACTTGAACAGCAGGGCGAAGACCAGCGTGAGCACCGCGAAGGCGAAGGCGAAGTTGACCGCCTGCCACAGCAGCCTCGAGCCCGGCAGGTCGCCGAAGGCCCAGTCGCCGAACGCGGCGAGCGCCGCGCTCGCGACCAGCGAGGCCAGCACCAGGAAGCCCAGCCCCAGCACCATCCCCACCGCCGCCAACCGCGCCCGCACCAGCGCGCTCATCCCGCCTTTTTTCTCAGCCTGCACGTCCCAAACGGTGTTGAGCGCCTGCTTGAGCTGCAAAAACACCCCGCTGGCCCCCAGCAGCAGCGTGAACACGCCCACCAGCCCGGCCCACAGCCCCGAGCCCTGGCGGCTGGCGCCCTCGAGCATCGTCGCCAGCAGCTCGCGCCCCTGCTCGCCCACCAGCCCGCCGAACTCGAGCAGGATCTGCTCACGGGCCTGGGCCTGGTCGAACACCAGCCCGGCCACGGCGATCACGATCACCAGCAGCGGGGCCAGCGAGAAGACCGTGTAGAACGCCAGCGAGGAGGCCAGCACCGGCACCCGGTCCTCCTGCCATTCCTGAAAAGTGCGCCGCACCAGGCTCCACATCGTCGCTCCTCGAGGGGCGCCCGCAGGGGCCCCGTCTCGAGGCTGATGTTGCAGGGGCGGGCTGAGCCGGGGCTGAGGGGGCGCCCCTCCCTCACCAGCGGTAGCCCCCGCCGAACACGGCGTGCCAGGTGGAGAAGTCCCCCTCCACAAAGCCCCCCGCGATCTGGACGCGGCTGTGGCTGAAGGTGAACTTGCCCTCCAGCTGGGCCGCGAAGCCGCCGAAGGGCGCCTCGAGGCCGAGCCCCCCCTGGAAGGCCAGGCCGCCGAAGTGGTAGTACAGCGGGTCGCCGTCCACGCCGTAGGCCCGGCCCCGCACCACGGTCTCGGGGTGCGGGAGGGCGATGCCCGCCCCCAGCCGCCCCACCGCCCGCACCGGCCCCGCGGGCAGGGCGTAGGCCAGGTTGAAGGTGAGGAGGTTGAAGCCGTCGGTCACCTGGAAGCGCTCGAACAGCTCGCCGTTCTCCTCGGCGCCCGCGAAGTAGAGCTTCTGGTGGATGAGCTCGAGCTCGTAGCGCAGCCCGTTGGGGTCGCCCCACCAGGCCCGCACGCCGTAGTAGATGGGGTAGCCGAAGTCCCGGCTCTCGAAGCGGGCCTGCCGCACGGTGGTCTCGGGGTGTCCCTCCTGAACCACCCGCAAGTCGGCGGGGGAGGGGAGGCTGAAGCCCAGGTAGAAGGTGATGCCCTGCGCCAGGGCTGGGCTGAACCCCAGCAGGGCGGCCACCAGGAGCGCGCGCGTCACGCCCCAAGCATAGGCCGCCCGGGTGGGGGCTTGCTTAGAGCGCCCTCACTCACCCAGGGGGATTTCTAATGCGCTACTCTCGAGCATATGCGCTTTGTATTCGCCCTTCTCATTCTCCTGCTCGCCGCCTGCGGCGCGCCCGGAATTCCCACGGGCACGGTGCTCAAGGTGGACGGGCCCGAGGCCACCACCCTGGCGCTGGGGGAGGGTGAGGCGGTGTTCTTCAACCTCGAGGTCGGCAGCGCCCCGGTGCGGCTGGACGCCTTCCCCGTAGACAACCCCAAGTCGGCCCAGCTCGAGCTCACCGTCTTCGACAGCAACCGCCTGCCCTACGCCCGCTCGGTGAGCCGCTACTGGTTCGCCGCGCCGGGCCTGGCGGTGTCCTCCGTCGGCCGCAACCCCAAGGTCATCGACCCCAGCCTGCCCTTCAGCCTCAACCTGCCCGCCAACTTCGGCAAGGCCTACGTCCGCGTGCGCAACCGCCTCCCCGAGCCCACCCGGGTGCGGGTGCGGGCGGTGTCGCGCGCGGGCTACCGCGGCTCGAGCGGCCAGGAGATCAGCGGCAGCACCGCCGGGGCGCTGCTGTTCCTGGGCCAGCTCGACAGCTACGTCTACCGCGGCCAGGACGCCCGCCTCACCTTCGACTACCCCTCCGGCGGCCTGCACCCCATCGTCGAGGTGGTGCGCGGCAACAACCGGGTGTTCCGGGGCGAGCCGGGGATGAGCTTCGACCTCAAGCCCAACGACCACGTCTTCGTGCGCGAGCAGAGCAACGGCGGCCTGGCCGGCTTCTGCGACCAGAGCCTCGGCTGTGCCGACGGGGTCTCGAGCGGGGTGTACAGCCTGCGCGTCGAGTAGCCTTTACGGGCTTTTCATAAAATTCCGCTTCACGATTAGCGGGTGAGGCGGCGGGAAATCGCCTCGAGCGGGGCCTTTTTGCGGGGTGTCGGGCCTCCCGGCGGGCGGGGGCACTCCGGGCTTCATTAGAAAATGAAGCGGTGGCTTGAGGCTTCTCTCATGCTTCTGCTTTTGCTTTTATCCCTTGTCTGCCCACTTTTTACGTTTATGCAGTAAAGCCGAGCCTCGACAAAAGTTTGAAAGATGAGAAAAAGGGGGGAGCTCTCTAAGAATGTCCTCTAAAACCGCGCCTACCCTTGGCCGGATATGCGATGGTTTATTCACACCAACCTTGCTGTGCTGTTCACATTCGCCGCGATGTGGGTTTTCTCCTCGGCATGGGCAGCTTCGACCTTCGTGGTGACCTCTACCGCCTACACCTCCTCCGTGCGGGAGACCGACAGCACCCCCTTCATCACCGCCACCGGGGCGCGCACCCGCTTCGGCATCGTGGCGGTGAGCCGCGACCTCCTGCCCACCCTGCCCTACGGCTCGCAGGTGCGCCTGGAGGACCTGGGCACCCCCAGCGGGCGCGGTCGCGGGCAGTTCAACTACCTCTTCCGCAACACCATCTTCGTCGTCGAGGACACCATGAACCGCCGCTTCCGCTGGCGCATGGACATCTGGATGCCCAACCGCACCACCGCCATCAGCTTCGGCGTGCGCAAGCTCCGGGTGACGGTCGTGCGGCTGGGCCGCGGCTGATCGGGCCGGGCCGACCGGCTAAAATAGGGTAAAGCCGATCGCAGAGGGCCGGCCCTCTGCGATTTTGCTGGCCCGACCCATGCGATTCGTCTGGTTCCTCGCCCTGCGCCACCTGCGCCACCGCCGCACCCAGAGCCTCATCACCCTGCTGGGCGTGGCGGTGGGGATCATGGTGCTCACCACCGCTTTGTCGCTGTTCAACGGCTTCAGCAAAGGCCTCATCGACGCCACGCTCAAGGCGGTGCCCCACGTCCTGCTGCTCAAGCTCGCCCCCGAGGCGCCCAACACCCCGCCCC
>NZ_QXDL01000175.1:0-8811 GCF_003574345.1 Calidithermus terrae | reverse complement strand
GCGGGGGGGAGGGGGGTGCCCCGGCCGCGGCGGGCCTCGAGGCGCTCCGCGAGGCCGCCGGGAGCCTCCCGGGTCTCCTCGAGCCGCCGCCGGTAGCGCTGGATTTCCAGGTGCAGCCACTCCCGCTGCAGGCGAGCTCCGTGGGGTGTCGCCGACGCCTTTGCCTCAGCGCGCTGGAGAGGTGCGGGAGGAAGCGCGGGTTCGGCTTCGTGTCCCGTGCTGCTCGGGCGTGGGCGGTAGGGATGTACCGGCTCCTTGGAGCGGTCATCGTAAACGGGCATGGAGGGATTCTACAAACTAGGTCCAGGTTATGCACGAGACCTTGTCTTAATAAACCCGCTATGATGCTCGTCGGCAGGGCTCGAGGAGAAAGCATGGCACGCCGTCGCAGAACCAAACGCCCCTCCCCACGCAGCCGCCGGTCGCTCGAGCAGTTGCTGGCGCTCGTCCTGATCGTCGCGGTGGTGTGGGTTTACCAGTGGTGGCACAGCCGCACGTCCACGGTGGTCGGCCCGGACGGGGCGCAGGTGGAGCTGTACCTGATGCCGAAGGACGGGGCCAAGGCCAAGGCCCGGCTGGTCGGGCTCATCGGCTCGGCCCAGCGGCAGGTGGACGTGGCGGCCTTTGAGCTCGAGGACCGCGAGCTCGGGAGGGCCCTGCTCGAGGCGGCGGCCCGGGGGGTGCGGGTGCGGCTGTACACCGACCGCGACTACCGGCGCGAGGCCTGGGAGAGCCTGGGGGCGGGAACGCCGGCCCGCTCGCCGGCGCGGGGCCCGCGCTGCGAGGAGGTGCGCAGGGTCGCCGTCTGCTACGACGACCGCGACCCGCTGATGCACCACAAGTTCGTGCTCCCCGACGAGGCGGGGGTCTGGACCGGCAGCACCAACCTCACCTGGAACGCCTTCGAGCGCAACAACGAGAACAGCCTGTTCCTCCCGGTGCCGGGGCTGGCGCGGGCCTACCGCGCCGAGTTCGAGGCCCTGTGGCGGGGCGAGGGGGCGGGGCGGGGCGCGCCCGCCCGCTTCAGCGCGGGCCCGCTCGAGGGCCGGGCCTTCTTCAGCCCCGCCGGGGGGGCCGCGGCGCGCGCCGCGCTGCTGGAGGCCCTGCGCGGGGCGCGCGAGGATGTGCTGGTGGCGGCCTACGTGCTCACCGACCGGGGGGTGCTCGAGGAGCTGGGGGCCCTGCGGCGCCGGGGCGTGCGGGTGCGGGTGGTGATCGACGCGCGCAACCTCGTCAACTCCCTCGACGAGGAGCTCGCGCGCGCGGGCGTCGAGGTGCGCCGGGACGGCAACCCCTACACCCAGCACAACAAGGTCGTCGTCATCGACGGGGCCCGCGTCGTCACGGGCAGCTACAACTTCTCGGCCTCGGCCTACCGCTCCAACAACGAGAACCTGCTCATCCTCGACAGCCCCGAGCTCGCCGCGCGCTACCGGGAGGAGCTCGAGGCCATCTGGCGGGCGGGGAAGCCGTTGTGAGGGCTGATAGCTGGACGCCGGACGCCGATAGCCGGTAGCCGGGCGCGGGTCGTACGTCGTACGTCGTACGCCGTACGCAAGACGCAAAATGCCTTTTCTTTACCCCCCTTAACAAGGGGGGCTGGGGGGGATAAACCCTCCCCGCCGGCGGGGAAGGCCGGGGTGGGGTGAACCACGGACCACAGGCTGACGGCTGACGGTTGAAGGCTGACGGCTCATCGCTTCCCGCTTACACCCTGCCCCTCGTCGCTATACACTCTTACGGAGATGCTGCTGGACCCTGCCCGCTTGCCGACTTTGATCCTGGCCTCCCAGAGCCCGCGCCGGGCGCAACTGCTCGAGCGGCTGGGGTTGCCTTTCCAGAGCCGCCCGGCCCACCTCGACGAGGAGGCCCTCGACTCGCTCCCGGCCGAAGAGCTCGCGCGCACGCTGGCGCTGCACAAGGCGCAGGCGGTGTGGCGGCCGGGGGAGTGGGTGGTGGCGGCCGACACGGTGGTGGCGCTGGGGGGGGAGCTGCTGGGCAAGCCGGGCAGCGTGGCGGAGAACCGGGACTTCCTCGAGCGGCTCTCCGGCCAGACCCACACGGTTTTCACCGGGCTGACCCTTATCCTGCCTTCCGGCAAAGAGGAGGCTCTGGTGGACGCGGCGCGGGTGCGCTTCCGGGCGCTGGAGGACTGGGAGATCGAGTGGTACGCCTCGAGCGGGGAGGGGCTGGATAAGGCCGGGGGCTACGGCGTGCAGGAGCGGGGCATGGTGCTGGTGGACGCGGTCGAGGGCGACTTCTACACGGTGATGGGGCTGCCGGTGCGGCGGCTGTGGCAGGTGCTGGCCCGGTGGGGCTACTTCCGCGGCGGGGAGGGTGACGCGGCTTGAACGAGGTCATCCTGCGCCGCTTGCTGTTCGCGGGGTTGCTCGGGCTGGCGCTGCTGCTCTCGAGCCTCACCCGCCAGTTCGCGCCCGCCCTGCCCGCCGAGTTCTCGGCCCGCAGCGCGCCGCTGTTCGGCCTGAGCTACCGCCTGGGCTCCAACCTGCACGCCGCCCTCGCCGCCCTCTACGACCGCCGCGACCTGCGCGCCGAGAACCGGGCCATGCGGCAGGAGCTCGCCACGCTGCGCATGGAGAACGCCCAGTTGCGCGAGGAGAACCGCCGGCTGGGCGCGGCGTTGCAGGTGCGCGACCAGAAGGCGCTGGGCGCCAAGGCCATCGCGCCGGTGATCGACGAGGACCCCTCGGGCCTGTACCGCCGCCTGGTCATCGGGCTGGGGGAGAAGGACGGCCTCAAGGTGGGCGACCCGGTGGTGGCGACGGGCTCGGCCGGGTTGGTGGGCTCCGTCGTGGCGGTCACCGAGCGGGAGGCGGTGGTGCGCACCCTCGTGGACCCTGAGTCGCGGGTGGCGATCCTGCTGCCGGGCAAGCGCGGGCGCGGCATCGCCTTCGGGCAGCCGCCCAACCTGCTCAAGGTCGAGCTCTCGCCCGACGCCCAGGTCAAGGTGGGCGACCGGGTGGAGTCGGGGGCCTTCCGTGGGCTCTACCCGCGCCTGCCGGTGGGCGAGGTGGTCGAGGTGCTGCCGGTCAAGCCCGGGGCGCTGAAGCGGGTGGTGATGGTGCGGCCCATGGTGCAGTTCTCGCTGCTCGAGGAAGTGATGGTGCTGCGCTCCTTGTAAGCGCCGCCGGGGAAAAATCCACTATCGTTGTGCTTAGCCTATGCGTGCGGCCATCCTGATCCTCGTGACTTTCCTGCTCCAGGGCCTGATCTCGGGCCTGATGCCCGCCGAGGTGGCCCCCCCGGACCTGCCGTTCCTGGCGGCTTTGGCCCTGGCGGGCTTCTACCCGCTGTACGTGGGGCTCCCCCTGGCCTTCGTCATCGGCATCCTGCAGGACCTGTTGTCGGCCGGGTATCCTGGGCTGCACACGGTCGGGCTGCTGTGCGGGGTCTACGTCTACTACCGCCTCTCGCGCAGCTTCCACTCCGACGAGCTGCTGGGGCAGATCACCATCCTGGGCGGCAGCTTCCTCGCCAAGTGGTTGGGCTATGCTTTAGTCGGGTACTGGTTGCGCGGGGGGCCCTTCGCCTTCGCCGCCCTCACCGGGGTTTTCGTCTCCGAGATCCTCCTCACCCTGGGTTTGGCGCCCTTCCTGCTGGGCTGGGCCCGGCGCGTGCTGGGGGAGACGAGACGTGAATAACCGCATCTGGCTGCTGCTGCTGATCGTCTATGCCGTGCTGGGGGTCTACACCGTGCGGCTGTTCCAGCTTCAGGTCGTGCGCTACGAGAAGTACGCCACCCGCAGCCAGGGCAACTACCTGCGCACCGAGACGGTGCTGGCCCCCCGCGGCCGCATCTTCGACCGCAACGGCAAGATGATCGCGGGCAACCGCCTCACCGTGGACCTGGTCTACTCCGGGGGCGAGATCCTCTTCAAGGAGCGCATCCTGCGCCTGCTGGGGCTCAGCGAGCTGCCCGAGGTGGGCCGCGAGCCGGTGACGCTCAAGGCCAACGTGCCCGAGAGCCTGGTCCTCACGCTGGCCGAGCTCACCGCCGGGCAGGACAACCTGCAGCTCGTCGAGCGCCTCGAGCGCACCTACCCCCGCCCCATCTCCGGGCCGGTGCTGGGCTACGTGCTCTTCGCCAACAAGCAGGAGGTGGAGCAGCAGGGCTACGACCCGCGCGAGCTGGTGGGGCGCACCGGGCTCGAGGCGGCGCTGGAGAAGTACCTGAGGGGCCAGAAGGGCCAGCGGGTGGTGGAGAAGAACGTGCGCGGCGAGCGGGTCAGCGAGCAGGTCACCAAGGAGCCCGTGCCCGGCCAGGACGTCTACCTCACCCTCGACGTCGAATTGCAGCACCTGGCCGAGCGCGTGCTCAGGGAGAGCCTGGAGAACGTCAACAAGGGGCGGCGCAAGATGGGGCTGCCGCCGGAGAGCGTGGTCAAGGGGGCCATCGTGGCCGTGGACCCCCGCAACGGCGAGGTGCTGGCGATGGCCAGCTCCCCCAGCTTCGACCCCGCGCTCTTCGCCCGCCACCCCCGTACCCCCGAGGACAACAAGAAGATCGCGGCCTACAACTCCGACAAGTCCCTCCCCACCCTCAACCGCGCCGTGACCGCCTACGCGCCCGGCTCCACCTTCAAGCTCGCCACCAGCAGCTACTTCATCGAGAAGACCAACGTCACCCCCGGCACGGTGTTCAACTGCGGCCCTTACATTAGGTACGGGGGCATCCGCAAGAACTGGTACGCCGGGAACATGGGCCCCATGACGGTGCGGGAGGCCATCGCCCAGAGCTGCAACACCTGGTACTACCAGGCCGCCATCGCCGCCGACCCCTACAAGACCGTTGACGGCATCGCCGATTGGGCCAACAAGCTGGGGGTGGGGCGGCCGACGGGCCTCGAGATCGCCGAGGACAAGGGCTTCCTGCCCACCAAGAAGTGGAAAGAGGAGACCTTCAACGAGCCCTGGTACCCCGGCCAGTCGCTCTCGGTCGCCATCGGCCAGGACGCGGTGGAGGCCAGCCCGGTGCAGATCGCGCGGATGCTCGTCACCATCGTCAACTCGGGCCGTCAGCCCGAGCTGCACCTAGTGCGCAAGGTCGGCGGCCAGGCCGTGCAGCCGCGCTTCGCCAAGGTCGAGGGCAGGTACTGGTCGGTGCTGCAGGAGGGCATGCGCAAGACCGTCACCTGGGGCACCGCCCGCCCGATCCTGGGGAACCTCGAGGTGCCCACCGCCGGCAAGACCGGCACCGCCGAGAACGGCATGAGCTACCGCAAGGGCTACGGCTACACCCACGCCTGGTACATGGGCTACGGCCCCGCCGAGCCCGGCGACCCCCGCCCGCCCCTGGCCGTGGTCGCCTTCTTCGAGAACGGCGGCGAAGGCTTCGGGGTGGCCCTGCCCGCCGTCAAGCGCGTGATGGAGGCCTACTGGAAGATCGGCGAGTTCGCGCCCAAGCCGCCAGAGCCCGAAACGCCGCCAACCCCCGCGCCGGAGCCTGCCCCTTCGAACGCCGTGCGGTGAACGATGGCTGGTCAATAGCCGTCAGCTCGTGGCCTGTGGCCTGTGGTGACCCCTCCCCAACCCTCCGCGCCCGCGGGGAGGGAATATCCCCCCCGGCCCCCCTTGCCAAGGGGGGTGACAAGGCGTCTCGCGTCTTGCGTTTCGCGTACAGCGTAGGACGTAAGACGTACGACCCGCGCCCGGCGCCCGGCGTCCGGCGTCCCGAACTTTGCCTTTTCCCCCTGAATAGAGGTATAACCTTCCCAGATGCGTATCCGAGCGACCCTCAACGGCCTTTCGCTGCGCCTCGACGGCAACGAAACGCCCGACGTCCTGCGCAAGGCCCTGGCCGAGGTGCCCGAGTTGCCGCTCGAGGTCGAGGTCTCGGGCCAGATCGGGGTGGAGGTGCTGGAGGTGCTGTGCGAGGTGGGGCGCGAGCGGGGGCTCACCCTGCGGCCCCCGCGCGGGGAGCGCTTCATCCCCTACACCGAGGTGGTCGGCCAGACCCTGCGCGCCGGGCAGCGCGTCGAGTCGCCCGGGACGGTGGTGGTGCTGGGCGACGTCAACCCGGGGGCCGAGATCATCGCCGGGGGCGACGTGATCGTGGTGGGCAAGCTGCGCGGCTTAGCCCACGCCGGGGCCAGCGGCAACGAGGAGGCCAGCATCTGGGCCAGCGCCTTCGAGGCCAAGCAGATCCGCATCGCCCACCACGTCGCCCAAGCACCCGACGACCCCCAGACCGCCAAGAGCCCCGAGCGGGCGCGGGTGGCGGAGGGGCGGATCGTGCTCGAGCCGTGGGGAAAGCGCTAGGCGCTGAACGCTGAGCGTTGAACGCCGGAGGGACGACCGACAGGCCGTCCCTATACACTCCGCCCTGGCACTCCCTGCTAGCGTCGAGGGCCAGGGCATCTCGCGTTTTGCCTTTAGCGTTGGGCGTTAGGCGTTCGACGTAGGACGTACGACGTAAGGCGTAAGACGAACAGCCCGCGTTCAGCGTCGTACGCAATACGCCCGACGCTCACCGCTGGCCTAACTTGATCGTCAGCACGTCGCTGCAGCTAATGCTGGGGCCCACGGCCTGCGGGCTGTTGGCGTGCAGGTTCACGTAGGTGGTGCCCTTGGGGTAGGCGGGGACCTGGGCGGCCGGGATGCGGGTGTAGGCGAGGGCGGTGCCGTCGGGGCCGGCCATGGCGTCCTTGAGGCCGAGGATCTTGTTGCCGTTCTGGGCCTTGCAGTTGGCGTCGCCCGCGTCGTTGAAGTGGATGTGGTTGGCGTACATCCCCGAGCCCGGCTTGAGCCCCTCCAGCCGCAGCCACACCTCGAGGTCCCCATTGGGAAGGGTGATCAGCACCGCCGATCCCTTGACCCCGCTGTCGCCCGTCGCGGCCAGGTCGGTGTAGCGCACGTCGGCCTTGGTGTCGTGGGCGGCGAGGGCTCCCACCGCCAGCACTGCCGCTATCGCCAAAAATGCCCATTTATGCTTCATGGCTTCCTCCACGCGGCCGTACGTGGAGGGAGTAGGGTTTGGATTGCGGGGGCTCGAGTACACAGCTTCCGGCCTGCGGCGGTGTAGTGGCCCCGGCTACACCCGCCGCGCGGGTGTAGCCGCGCGGGCTTTGTGAACGTGCCAGGGATTTATACCGCGTCTAGGCTAGGGGTAGAGGAGGATGCGCTCATGGAAAGCCTCGCCCCCCAATCCCCGGCGGATTCCGTCACCTGTGTGCCGCAGCATTTGTTGAGGGATGAGCCCGCCCTCCCGCCCCGCGAGAAGGGCCGCCTGTGGGAGGAAGTGCTCGAGCTTTACGACCTCCCCGACGGCGAATAGCCCCTTGCGGAGGGCGGGCTCAGGGCCCGCCCTTTAGTTGGGCTTTAGGGTGCTTCCTTCCATGTTGTTCTAAGTATTGCCATGTATACTGCCTCAACTTCGATGCCATCGAGGAGAGGAATGCATGACCGAAGAACAACACCTGCGTGAGTACACCAAGGCGCTCAAAGCGCACCTTCCCCGCCACTTTTTCGAACCCGTCCCGGCCCGGTTGGCCTTCCTGCCCGCCTTCCTGGCACTGTTCGGCCTGTGCACCTGGGGCATCCTGGCCACTCCCTATATCCTGCTCAAGCTGCTCTTATCCTTCGGGATCGGCTATGCCTTCATCGGGATGGGCTTCCTGGCGCACGAGATCCTGCACGGGGCGGTCACCAAGAACCCCGTTCTGCGCTCCATCACCGGCACCATCGCCTTCGTGCCGCTGATGGTGGGCGCGCGGCTGTGGCGCAAGTGGCACAACGTCGAGCACCACGGCTCCACCCAACACCCCGAGGACGACCCCGACGCCATGGGCACCCTCGAGTCGGCCACCAAGCGCCCCATCGTGCAGTGGGCCTTCCGCCAGGTCCCGGCGCTGCGCAGCTTCTTCCTCTTCTTCGCCTGGACCTTCTGGTTCACCCTCCACGCCCACATGATGCTGCGGCGCTTCTTCCCCGACTTCAAGCCCAACGAGCGCCCGGCGGTGATCTTCCAGGCCATCCTGCCGCCTTTGGTGTGGCTGGGCGTGCTGCTGCTGGTGGGGCCGCTCAACTTCCTGTTCGTCTTCGTGATCCCCTGGGTCATCGCCAACTTCATCGCGATGAGCTTCATCGCCACCAACCACCTGCTCAACCCCATCACCGAGACCAACGACCCCCTGCTCAACAGCCTCACCGTGCGCAACCCGCGCTGGCTCGAGTGGCTCACCCTGGGCTTCGGCTACCACATCGAGCACCACGTCTTCCCGGTGCTCTCGCCCAAGTACGCCCACATCGTCGCCGCCAAGATCAAAGAGCTGTGGCCCGAGCGCTACAACGAGCTGCCGCACTGGAAGGCGCTGGTCTACCTCTGGAAGACCCCCCGCCTCTACCGCGACCACCGCAACCTCATCGAGCCCACCACCGGCAAGGTCTTCGGCACCATGGGCTTCGGCCTCAACGACGCCAAAGTGTTCCCCCGCAAGGCCGAGGCTCGCAGGCAGCGCCGCAAGACCCGGACGCAGAAGTGACGCCGGTGGCTGAGCGCTGATAGCTCATAGCCGATAGCGGGGCGTACGTCCTACGTCGTACGTCGTACGCAAAACGCCAAACGCAAGACGCCAAACGCAAGACGCCAAACGCAAGACGCCAAACGCAAGACGCCAAACGCAAGACGCCAAACGCAAGACGCCAAACGCAAGACGCCTTGTCACCCCCCTTAGCAAGGGGGGCTGGGGGGATACCCCCTCCCCATCTCCCCTTGCCAAGGGGGGTGACAAGGCGTCTTGCGTCTTGCGTCTTACGTCTGGCGTCTGGCGTCTGGCGTCTTGCGTTTTGCGT
>NZ_QXDL01000174.1:0-8826 GCF_003574345.1 Calidithermus terrae | reverse complement strand
GCGGCGCGGTAGGCGTAGCGCAGCCGCACGCCGGCCTCCCCCAGCAGCCGCTCGGGCGCCTCCCCCTCGCGCTGGAAGTACAGGCCCGTCGCCGGTAGCCCCGTGGCGCCGAAGCTCGCCAGCGCCCCCCCGCTGCCCAGCCGCGCCAGCGCAGCCCCCACCCCGCGCGCGGGGAGGCTGGGGCGGGCGCAGGCCGTGCCCTCCAGGGACCACAGCCCGCTGGCCGCGTCCAGCGCCCGCGCCGCGCTCAGGGAGTAGACGTAGCCGTTGCCCCCGGCGTCCACCACCACCGCCCGCCGCAGGGCGCGGGGGTCGTAGCCCGCGTCGAGCAGGCGCACCACCAGGCCGTCGGCGCCCACGCCCAGCACCGTGAAGTCGCTGTGGGCTACGGCCTGCAGGAACTCCAGCCCCAGCGGCCCCCCGCGCAGCGGCAGCAGGAAGGCCCCCTCCGCCAGCACCTGCTGGGCCACGCCCAGGCCCCGCCGCAGCTCGGCCTGCAACGCCCCGCCCTGCAGCAGGGCCTGCTGCTGGCGGCCGGAGGCCGCCGTCACCCGCAGGACGGCGGCCGTCACCGCGGCGGCCAGGGCCAGCGCCACCAAAAGCTCGACCAGGGTCAGCCCGAGTCCACGCGCGCGCATCTCCCCTCCCCCCTCCTACTCCTCCCAGCAGCCCTCGAGGATCATGCCCCACTGCCTCCAGCGGCAGTACACCCCGCGCCACTCCGCCCGCGCCGGGTAGACCTCCCCGGCCGCGGGGCTGTCCAGCGGCAGCCCGCCGACGGCGTGCAGGCGCCAGTAGTAGCGGTGGATGTAGCGGCCGAGGGTGCCGGTGCGCTCCTCGGCGAACATGTGCTGGTAGCCCTGCGGCTGGTCGAGAGCGTAGGCGAGGCCGGGGGTGAGGGCCAGGGCGTAGGCGCCGGGCTTGAGGTCGGTGTAGACCGCCACCCCCCCCTGCAGCAGCTTCAGCGCCGGGGGAGTGCCGTCCTTGAAGCGCGGGTTGGAGCCGGAGTAGTTCTTGACTATCTCCAGGTCCAGCACGGCCTTGTTCTCCGGCGCGTAGCTCACGCTCACCGAGGCGGTGGCGCCCCCGCGCACCTCGACCTGGGCGGGGCCGGAGGGGTAGAAGGCGATGCCCCGGTTGGAGGTGGCGCGGGCGTCGAGGGGGTAGACCCCCGGGGCCAGGTAGTTCACCACGTAGCGCCCGGGCGCGGTGTAGCGCTCCCCGGCGAAGGTCACGTCCACCGGGGCGTTGGCCGAGGAGCGGCTGATCTCGAGCACCACCGAGCCGCTGGTGGCGTAGGCCACGTCGATGCGGGCGGTCTGGCCGGCGGAGACCGCGGCGCTGAAGGACCCCGAGGGGGTGTGGCGGTAGCGTACCCCACCCCCGGCGTCGGCCTCGAGGGTGGGGGGGTTGGCGGTGTAGGTGCCGGGCGGCAGGTCGTCGAAGCTCTGGTCGGCGGCGCTCACCCACAGGCTCGCCGGCCCGCTCACCGCGTAGGCGGGCGCGGAGGGCAGGCCGCTGGTCACCACCCGCAGCCGGCCGCTGACCGGGGCGTAGGCCAGGCCGACCTCCTTGACCTCCCCATCGGCCAGGGCGTAGGCCCCGGCGTTGCCGCCGGCGCGGTAGGTGTAGCCCCCCACGAGCAGGTCGGGGGTGGTGAGGCGGTAGCTCCCGGGCAGCAGGTCGGGGGTGGCGGTAACGCCGCCCGGCAGGTTGGCGCTGTAGGGGCTGGGCCCGCTGAGGGCGACGGCCGCGGCGGCCCCCTGCGGCAGGCCGCTGACGGTGAAGCGGAAGCGCCCGGCCACCTTGCGCCAGCTCGCACCGAGCTCCACCACCGCACCCGGGGCCAGGCTGAACTCGGCGGGGCTGACCGTCCCCTGGTAGCTGAAGCCCCCCTGGGTGAAGCCCGGAGCACTCGCCCGGTAGCTCCCCGAGGGGATCTCGTAGCTGCCCGACGCGCTCCAGGCGTAGCCGCGGGGCCCCTCCAGCGTGACCTGCCCGGTGGGGCTGCCCGCCAGGCTCAGCCGCACGGTGCCCGCCAGCTTGACGTAGCGCACCCGCGCCCGGGCGGTCTGCCCCGCGGCCACCTCCACCGTCGCCCCCTCGGCGGCGTAGTCGAAGCCCCCCTCGTCGCGCAGGGTGAGGGGCTGGAGGGTGTAGGCCCCGGGGGCGAGGTCGGGGAGAGTGGCGCTGCCCTGCAGGGTGGCCACCTCCCGGCCCTCGCGCAGCACCCGCACGCTGGGGGTGGGCATGGGGGACGGGCCCTCGACCTCCACGGCCAGCGCCCCGCTCTGCGCCGCGTAGCGCACCACCAGGGACTCGCGCTCGCCGGGCTCGAGGCGGAAGGCCTGGGGCTCGGCGGTGTAGGTGTAGGGTCCGGCCCTCACGGCGGCCGGGGTGAGGCGGTACTCGGCGGCGGGCAGCCCCTCGAGCAGCCCCCCCGCGAAGGCGTAGTCCAGCCCGGCGCCCTGCAGGCGCAGGCTGGCGCTCACCCCAGCGGGCAGGCCGCTCACGCTCACCGCCACGTCGCCCTGCTGGCGCGCGTAGGCCACGGCGGCCCGCGCGGTCTGCCCGGCCACCAGCCGCAGCTCCTGCGCCGCGGCGCGGTAGGTGAAGCTGGCCAGGCCGTAGGGGGTGGGCTCCTGCCGGACGACCTCCAGCGGGGTGAGGGTGTAGTCGCCGGGGGGGAGGTCCTCCACGACCCCCGCCCCCTCCAACGCCCGGCCCGCGGGGCCGGCCAGGCTGATGGGCGTCGCCCCGCCCACCCCGCCGACGCTCACCTCCAGCCGCGCGGTGACGGGAGCATAGACCGCCCGCACCGCCACGGTCTGGCCCACCGCCAGCCGGAAGGCCGCGGGCTCGAGCGCGGCGGCGTAGGTGAAGCCCCCCTGGCGCACCGCGCGGGCGAGGAGGCGGTAGTCGCCGGGCGGCAGGGGGTAGCGGCCCGAGCGCTCCAGGCGCAGGCCCATCGGGCCCTCGAGCTCGAGGTCGCCCGCCTCCAGCCCCTCCACGCCCAGCTCGAGGGTGCCCGACTGCCGCACGTAGCGCACCCGCACCTCGGCCGTCTGGCCGGGCTCGAGGGCGAAGGCGGGGGGCTCGAGCTGGGGCAGGTAGGCGAAGCCGCCGTGAGACAGCCCCTCGGCCTGCAGCCGGTAGGCCCCGGTGGGCAGCGCGGGGTTGACGCCCGGGGCCAGGTCGTAGCGGCCCCCGCCCGCCAGCTCCGCCGCCACCCGCGCCGCCGCGCCCGGGGGCAGGCCCTCCAGGCTCAGGCGCACCGCGCCCTCCTGGCGGACGTACTCCACGGCCAGGGCGTAGCGGCCCCCGGCGGCCAGGGCCAGCCGGGCCTCGGCCGGGCGCGGGGCGTAGGCGTAATCGCCCGCCTTCACCGCCGCGGCGGTGAAGGCGTAGGCCCCGGGCTCGAGGCCCACCAGCTTGCGGCCGGAGGGCAGGGCCTGCTCAAAGCCCCCCGGCCCGCGCAGCCAGGCCTGGGCCCCCACGCCCGCCGGCAGCCCGGCGGCGCTGAACTCCAGCACCGCGCTGGCCGGGGCGAAGCGCACGACCGCCTCGGCGGTGCGCCCGGCCTCCAGGGTCACCTCCTGCGGCGCGGCCTCGTAGAGGAAGTCGCCCTCGGCGTAGCCCAGGGGCTGGATGCTGTAGTGGCCGGGGGCCAGCTCCCACTCCCCCCCGGCCGCGCCGAAGCTTGCCAGCGCCTCGCCGCCGCGCAGCACCCGGCCCAGCACCCCGCCGCGCTCGCTGCCTTCCACCCGCAGCCGCAGCCGGGCGGTGGAGGGGGCGTAGGCCACGCGGGCCTGGGCGGTCTGGCCCGCCTCCAGCTCCACCACGACCGCCTCCGCGACGAAGGTGTAGCCCCCCTGGCGCACCGGGCGGGGAGTGAGGGTGTAGGCCCCGGGCGGCAGGTCGCGCAGGGTGGCGCTGGTCTCCACGGCGACCTCGAAGCCCCCGGGGCCCGCCAGCCGCACGTCGCCGCGCCCGACCCCCTCCAGCGCGACCTGCAGGTTGGCGCTGGCGTAGCCGTAGGCCAGGCGCACGCTGGCGGTCTGCCCCGGCACCACCTGGGCCGGCGCGCCCTCCACCCGGGCCGTGCACTGGTAGTCGCCGCAGGGGATAGGTCCGGCCGCCAGGGTGTAGAGGCCGGGCTCGAGGTGGGGCAGCGTGGTGCTCTCGCGCACCGTGAAGGTGCCGGAGGGACCGCTGACCAGGGCGTTCACCGCGCTGCCCGCGGGGGCCGAGACCGCCAGCGCCAGGGCCCCCGAGACGGGCTGGTAGCGCACCACCGCCCGCGCGCCGCCGCCCGCCTCCAGCCGCTCGACCTCGAGGGGGGCGGCCCGGTAGTCGTAGCGCGCGTCGCGCAGGGGCAGCGGGCTGAGGCGGTAGGACCCGGGCGGCAGGCCCTCCAGGCGGCTGAGGCCCCAGCGGCGCACCTCGTGGCTGGCGGGGCCGCTGACGAGCACCTGGGGCGGCGCGTCGGCCCCGCCCTCCACCAGCACCTCCAGCGTGCCCCGCCCCAGCACACCCGCAGGGCGTACTCGCGCAGGCCCTCTGCCCCCGCCGAGGAGCGGACCTCGGCGCGGTAGCCCGGCGCCTCACGGCCCAAGAGCTCCGCCAGCGCCGCCCCCTCGAGCAGCCGCGTGCCGCCAGGGGGGACCACCCGGGGGTTGCCGCGCTGGGCCTCACCGCCCAGCCGGGCCAGGATCTGCGCGGCCTGGCTCTGGCCCTCACTCTGCTGCACCGCCTCGCGGCCGGCGCTGGCCAGCCGCCCCAGGTAGGTGCCCACCAACGCCACCAGGCCCGCCGCCACCAGCACCTCCACCAGCGTGAAGCCCAGAACCCTGCGGGTCATCGGACCTCCACCTCCCCCCACTCGCTCACGGCATAGGTGCGGCTGCGGCCGCCCCACAGAAGCGTCAGCTCGTGCGGGCCCTCTACCCGACCCGAAGCCCGCCAGCGCAGGCCGCCGGGGCTCAGGCTCATGCCGGGGAGCAGCTCCACCCGCAGGTGGGGAGCGGTCACGCGCCCGGCGGTCAGGGGACGATCCCCAAGGTGCAGGGGAAGGCCGTCCTGCTCGAGGTAGGCTGCCCCGCCCGCCACCGCCAGCCGCACCTCGCGGCCGCTGCTGCGGGCGATCTGCCCGCCTGCGCGCAGCAGGCCCTCCAGCGCACCTGCCACGGCGCGCCACTGCTCGGCCTGCCGCCGCTGAGCCATCCCCCAGGCCCCCACCGGCAGCAGCAGGGCCACGATCGCCAGGACCACCATCAGCTCGACCAGGGTCAGACCTTTGCGCTTCACACAACCTCCACGCGGGGGCCACGCCCCCTTATCCTATTGAGGATTATGATAGCAAGCTCTCCGGGCTAGGGCGGATCCCGACCGTTGAGGTAGTGCCGGGGCAGCCCCCTCACCCAGGTGTGCACCAGGAAGCGGTCGCCTACCCGTTCGATGAGACAGCCCACCGTCGCGGGCGCCGCGCCCCAGCTCTGGCCGCCGCCCTCCATGCCCCCGCGGCCGAGGGTCACGGCCTGGCGGCAGTCGAAGCCGCCCAGCCCCGCCAGCGCCGCCGGGGCCCCGTCCAGGCTGCCCGCGGGCCAGGCCGCCGTCCAGCCGTCGAGGTCGAGCAGCAGGTCGGTGTTGCGCACCAAAAAGGCGTCGAGGGCCAGGAAGACCTCCAGCCCGTGGGCCTGGGCCTGGCTGTACTGCCCCTGCCGCCGGGCCGAGGCGAAGCCCCACAGCAGGCTCGCCGCCAGCAGACCCACCAGGGCCGTGACCACCAGAACCTCCACCAGCGTGAAGCCCTTCCGCACGTGCCCCACCTCCTACCTCCCCAGCGCGCCGATGAGCTTGAAGAGGGGGAGGAACATCCCGGCCACCACCGTCCCCACCACGCCCCCCAGGAAGATCACCGAGATGGGCTCGATGAGCTTGGGCAGCGCCCGCGCGCGCATGCTCGACTCCTTCTCGTGGTCCTCGGCGATGTGGTCCATCATCTGGGCGAGCTTGGCGCTCTGCTCGCCGACGGAGATCTGCTGGATGGCCGCGGCGGAGAACAGCCCCTCCTGGGCGCGGAAGGCCTCGGCCACCCCCCGGGCCTTCTGGGCGATCTCCTCGCGGATGCGGGCGAAGGCCTGGTCGTAGACCGCGTTGCCGGTGGACCGGGCCACCGTCTCGAGGGCCTCGAGGATGGGGATGCCCCCGCGCAGCATCATCGCCAGGGTGCGCATGGCCTTCGACGTCGCCCGGTCGCGCAAGAGGTCGCCCACCACCGGCACCCGCAGCGCCAGGGCGTCCAGCCGCAGCCGGCCCTCGGGGCGCTGGTAGTACGCCCGCACCCCCACGAAGGCCGCCAGCGCCGCCAGCGGGAGGGTGAAGCCCGCGTTCTTGAGGAAGAAGCCGACGGCGATGAGCACCCGCGTCAGCAGGGGCAGCTCGCCGCCGAGCCCGCTGAGGGTCTGGGCGAAGGAGGGCACCAGCCCGGTGAACAGGAAGTAGGTGATGGCCAGCCCGATGATGAGCACCACCACCGGGTAGGTCAGCGCCCCCTTGATCTCGTCGGCCAGGTCGGCCTCCCGCTCGAGGAAGGCCGCGAGCTGGCGCATGACCTGGGCCATATCGCCAATTTTCTCGCCCGAACGCACCATCCCCGCGTAGGGCCGCAGGAAGGGCTGGCCCTGCGCCGCCTCGTACAGCGAGCTGCCCGCCCCCACGTCCTGGGCCATGGCGGCGATCCCCTGCCGCAGGCGTGGGTTCTTCATGTCCTTGGAGAGCACCTCCAGGATGTCGTGGGGGCGGATGCCGGAGTCGGCCAGGATGGCGAACAGCCGGGCGAAACGCGCCACGTCGCGCGCCTTGAAGCCCCCGCCCAGCCAGCCCCGCCCGCGCTCGGCCTCGAGCTGCTCCTCCAGCTCCAGCGGCACCAGGCCGCGGGCCTTGAGCTGCTCGATGGCGGCGACGCGGCTGGAGGCCTCGAGGGTGCCCCGGCGCGCGGCGGAGCCCTCCAGGGCCAGGTAGCGGAAGCTGGCCATCAGCGCAACCTCCACTCCCGGCGCAGCACCCCGCCCGCCAGCGCCCACTCCAGGCGCAGCACCGCCCCCTGCAGGCGGCCGAGCTCGAGCCAGCCCCACTCCCCGTCCCCGGCCTCCAGCCGCCCTGGGACGGGCCCCAGGCCGCGCCGGGTGAGGCGGGCCTTGAGCGGCTGGCCGTCGAGGTACAACCGCAGCGCCGCCGCGGGGGTCTCCAGCGGGGCCCGCGCCAGCAGGGCGTAGCTCAGCTGGGCCCCCCGCTCACCCTGGCGCAGGGTGAAGCGGGCGTAAGCCAGCGCCTCCGGCTCGAAGGGACGATCCCCTTCGGGACGGCGGCTCTGCCGCCGTGCACCGGAGGGCTCGGCCGCGGGGCGCTCCGGGGCCGGTGGAGCCGGTGGGGCCGACGCAGCTTGGGCCTCCCCCGGCCCACGCGGGGGACTCGCCGCCGCCTCTCGGTGTACCGGCGCCAGCCGGTCCCGAAGGGGATCGTCCTCCTGCGGCAGGAGGCCGCCGGGCCCGGCGGCACGCTCGCCTGCGTAGGGCAGCGGCTCCAGGGCCACCGAGGGCACCGCCCTCGGCAGGGCGGGGGGCACGCCCCCGTCCTGCGGCAGCACCTCGGGGAGGACCGGCAGGGGCAGTGCCCCCCGCACCAGGCAGGCGCTCGGCGTGCATCCCGGTGCGGAGGTGGGTGCGGGCGCGGGGCCCGCCGCCCAGCCCGCGCCCAGGCGGATGAGGTAGTCGGTACGGCCCAGGCTTAGCTCGGCGCGGTAGGGCACCTCCAGCGGCCGCCCGTCCACCACCAGGCGCAGCACCCCGTCGCCGGGCTGCGCCAGGTCCACGCAGGTCAGGTCCGCCAGCAGGCGGGCCTCGTGCATCACCCGCACGCAGGCCCGCCGCCCGAAGGACAGCGCCTCCAGCCGCCCGTCGGGGCTGACGACCACGTTCTCGCTGTGGGCCAGGGACTGCGCCGCCGAGCCGGGGTCGGCCCCCGGGAACAGCGGGAGCGGGCCCAGCGCCAGGGCCAGCATCCAGCGGGCAGGGCGGGGCATCAGCGCCCCTCCCTTGCCGCGGCGGGGGCCGCCGAGTAGCTCACGCTCACCGGGGTGAGCTTGCCTGCCTCCACCGCCACCACCGCCTGCGCGGGCTGGGGGAGGTAGGTTTTTCCCCCGGCCACCACCTCGCCGAAGCGCAGCAGGTAGCTGCCGGGCTCGAGCGCCGCCGGACGCTCGGGGTCGAAGGGGGCCTCCTCCTGGCCGCTGGCGCGGTAGAACACCGCCGCCCGCGCCCCGAAGGGCAGCCCGGAGGCCGCGACCTGGAGGCTGCCGGTGACCGGCTGGTACGAGCCTTTGAGCTTGAGCTTGCCGGTGTCGTGGTCGCGCACGTCGAAGCTCATGCTCCCCTGGCGCGTGTAGTTGCCGCTGGCGTTGGAGTACTCGAGCACCCCCGCGTAGCGGATGGGGCCCTGGGCCAGCTCGGACAGGCTGGCGGTGTAGCGCCCGGGCCACACCGCGGCCGCCGTCTGCAGCCCGGCGCCGTTGTCGGTGTAGGTCTCGCCGCCCCCGTTGCCGCTGAGGACCAGGCGCGCCTCGGCGCCCGCCACGCCCTTGAGCTCCAGGGCCAGGCTGAGGGGCGGGGTGGTGAGCTTCTGGATCTCGCTGCAGCCCGCGAGCAGCAGCGGGGCCGTCAAGAGGAGTAGTCGGTGGTTGCGCATCAGTCTCCTACCTCCACGTCGCGCTCGAATCCGGGGGGGGTGGCCGGGCCGACCGCCCCGGCGGTCGGCTTGGGCCGGGGC
>NZ_QXDL01000173.1:0-8837 GCF_003574345.1 Calidithermus terrae | reverse complement strand
TTGTCACCCCCCTTAGCAAGGGGGGCCGGGGGGAAGGGACGGGGTGGGGTAAACCACGAGCCCTTGGCCTTTGGCTGACGGCTAACCGCTGAAAGCTGACCGCTGAGGGCCAATAGCCTTCCTCAGTACGCCCTTCCCGTCGCCTTGGTGAGCAGCAGCTTGAGCTCGTGGGGGCTGGTGGCGGTGAGTTCGGCGTCCTCGAGGGTGATGAGGCCTTCCATGTAGAGCTTGGCGAGGTGCTGCTCGAAGGTTTGCATGCCGCGCAAGTTGTCCTGGGCCATGAATTCGCGGATCTGGGGGGTTTTGTGCTCGTCTTTGACGAGCTCGCGGATGAGCGGGGTTGCCAGCAGCACCTCCAGCGCCAGCACCCGGCCCTGGCCGTCTACGCGGGGCACCAAGCGCTGGGAGAGGACGCCCAGCAGCGACTCGGCCAGCAGGATGCGGATCTGGGTGTGGTCTTGGGGGGGGAAGAAGTCGATGATGCGGTTGATGGTGCGGATGGCGTCGAGGGTGTGGAGCGTCGAGAAGACCAGGTGGCCGGTCTGGGCGGCCATGATCGCGGCCTCCACGGTCTCGCGGTCGCGCATCTCCCCGATGAGGATGACGTCGGGGTCCTGGCGCATGGCGTACTTGAGGCCGGTGAGGAAGGAGTCGGTGTCCACGCCCACCTCGCGCTGCACGACCAGGCTCTTCTTGTGCTTGTGCAGGTACTCGATGGGGTCTTCGATGGTGATGACGTTCTTGGCCGAGTGGAGGTTGATGTAGTCAACCATGGCGGCCAGGGTGGTGGTCTTGCCCGAGCCGGTGGGCCCGGTGACGAGCACCAGCCCGCGCTCCTGGTTAGCCAGGTTCTCCATCACCTCTTTGGGCAGGCCCAGCGCCTCGAAGCCGGGGATGGCCTCGGAGACCACCCGGATCACCATGCCCATGCAGCCGCGCTGGTGCATGAGGTTGCAGCGGAAGCGGGCGAGGCCGGGGAGGGTGAAGGCGAAGTCGAGCTCCTTGCGGTACTCGAGCTCCTCCTGCTGCTCGGGGGTCATCAGCGCCTTGGCCACCGTCTCGATGTCGGCGGGGTTGAGCACCTTGTTGTTGAACGGCTTGAGCTTGCCGTACACCCGCATGGTGGGCGGGGCCCCGGCTTGCAGGTGAATGTCCGAGGCCTGGGCCTGCACCATGGCCTTGAGCATGTCGAGGATCGAGGTGGATTTAGAGCTCATCAGGGCTACCTCGGCCATAGGCCAATGCTAGTTCAGGCTACCGTGGGCCTCTGCGGTTCTTCACAAGCGGGGGAGTGACCTTAATTTTGGATTAAGGAAGCGGGCCTCAGTTGGCGTTCTCGCCGCGCATCTCCAAATTTCTGGTGTATTTCATGCGGTACATGGCGGCGTCCGATTTGACCAGCAGCGCCTGGAGGCTCTCCCCCTCCTGCGGCCGCACGCAGCCCACGTCGCCCTGCACCTCGACCACGCCCGCCGAGGTCTGGAAGGGGTGGCCGAAGACGCCCATCAGCCGCTCGAGCAGGTCCGGGGAGGCGCTCGCCACCACGAACTCGTCGCCGCCGTAGCGCACGACCAGGTCGGTGCGGCGCACCGCCCCCTTGAGGCGCTCGGCGACGCTGCGCAGCACCTCGTCCCCGACGGTGTGGCCGTGGGTGTCGTTGATGGCCTTGAAGTTTTTGAGGTCCACGAAGGCCAGCACGAAGGGCTTGCTGCCGCGCAGCCAGTCGCTCAGCCGGCCCAGCCCGGCCCCCCGGTTGAGCGCCCCGGTGAGCGGGTCGCGCTCGCCGATGTAGCGCTCGAGGTGCAGCCCGTGGGAGTTGAGCGCGAAGACGAGCAGCCCTATGGCGTGGGCCAGCAGGTAAGGCACGTAGCCCGGGTAGCCGTAGCCGACCACCACCAGCACCGCGGCCGCCCCCAGGTAAGGCGCCACCTCCCAGCGGCGCACCCCCCGGTCGTTGCCCGCGACGACCGAGCTGTAGAGCCAGATGTACACCATGAACACCATCGGGCTCTGGCTGCCGCCCGCCAGGCGCAGCACCCAAGCCAGCAGCACCAGGTCGCCGAAGAAAACCAGGTCGTCGAGGAAAACCCCTTTGCGCCGGTAATGCCAGTAGTTGAGCGCCTGCTGGGCGAAGGAGAGCATGAGAATAGGCAGCAAGTCCGTCAGGCCGACGGGAACCCCCCCAATTGCACCGAGGAATACCAATCCTGCCGCGAGCACCGTCCGTGCCCACACCCCGTTGAGCCAGCCCTGGAAAATCAGGGAACGCATTTCGCCTATTCTAGTTGCCTCCACGGAATCTTTGCACGCGACGTAGACCTTTCGCCAGGCCCAGCCCGTAGGCCGAGCCGGGAGGGCGTGTGGCTAGCGGTCTGTCGAGGGTCGAGGGTCCAGGGTCCAGGGCCAAAGCGTCTCGCGTTTTGCGTCTTGCGTTCGGCGTTCGGCGTACGCCGCACGACCTGCGCCCGGCGTTCGCCTACCCTCGAGCCCCCAGCAAACTATGGACCAGCTTCAAAGCGTACTCCCGGGTCTGCTCCACGTCCTCCCAGCGCACGTTCGCCGCGACGTCGCTGGGCCAGTGCCAGTTGGGGATGACGCCCTCCTCGAGCCGGATCAGGGTGAGGCAGGGGTTCTTGGGGAAGGCGCGGGTGTCGAAGTAGGCCAGGCGGTACTCGAGGGGCCGGGCGCCGGGCAGGGCGCGGGCGGCCTCGAGCAGCTCCCCCGCGTAGGGCCGGTAGCCCAGCATCCCCTCCCCTACCGCGTAGAACAGCGTGCCCCGGCCCACGTTGTCGAGGTTGAGGATGAGCGCGCCGGCGGGGATTTCGCCGCCGCGGGCCAGGGCCAGCGCCCCCTTGGCCCCCACCTCCTCGCAGCCGGTGAGGGCCAGGACCACCCGCCACCCGGGGGGCGCCTGCCGGGCCAGCTCGTCGAAGAGCGCGGCCGCCACCGCCACGCCCGAGGCGTTGTCGTTGGCGCCGTTGACGTAGGGGGCGGTGAGCTCGCGCCACAGCAGCAGGGCGGCCTGCGCCAGGAAGTACAGCCCCACCGCCTTCCCCAGCCAGGGCACCAGCAGCACGGCGGGCGGCAGGGCGAAGGCCAGCGCCGCGTTGAGCAGGAAGTTGGCCCGGAAGCCGCGCACCCGGCGGGGGTCGTAGATGAACCAGGTCTTGGCGCTGTCGTAGTGGGCCATCAGCACCAGCGTCCGGCCGTCGGCCCCGGCCTCGGCCAGGAGGTTTTGCGAGGGGTGGCGGTCGAAGAGCGCGGCCCAGGGGGTCCACACGCCCCGGAAGTGGGCCCAGAAGGCGAGGGCGCCCAGCAGGGCCAGCCAGAACAGCCCGGAAACGCCCCCCGCCCCCAGCACCAGGCTCACCGCCAGCAGCTCCCAGCCGTAGCTCCGGGGCGCCCGGAAGGGCTGGGCCCGCACCGCGTGGCCGCGGGCCTCGAGCCACCCCCGCAGCAGCCCCGCCGCGCGGGCCTCCATCGCGGTGGCGCTGCCGCGGTGGGGCAGGGCGCACAACGCTTCCCAGAGTTCGCGCACCGCTCCAGTGTACCGGGCAATCCGCCGCGGCCGACAGTGAGGGGCCGGGCGGTGGGGTAAACTGCCGCCATGGGCAAGAAGCGCCGCGAAGAGAAGCTCCGCCGCAAGACCAACCAGCGCCCCCCGCTGACCCTCAAGGAGGCGTTCAAGTTCTTCCCCGGTCTGTTCCTGCGCACCTTCTTGGTGCTGACCCCCGTGACCCTGGCGATGGTGCTGCTGGCGAGCCTGGGCCTCACCTTCTTCAACAACTTCTTCGTGCAGATCGCGGTCTACCTGGGCGTCTACTTCGCGTTCCAGCGCTTCATCATGGGGCCGCTGTACCGCCGCCCCACGCCGCGGTCGAAATAGCCGGAGGCGGGCTTCGCGCCCGCCTCCGCAGCTCGGGGCGGCCTACCTGAGGCCCAGCTTCTGGCGCTCCGCCGCGACCTGGGCGGGCGTCAGCTTCTTGGCGCGCTGGGCCTTGACCTCGGCGGCGGTGAAGGCCTTCTGGCCCTGGGGCAGCTTGTTGCCCCAGCTCGTGCTGACGTGGTTGAGCACGGCCGCGGCCTGGTTGTCGGAGAGCTGCGCGAAGGCGGGCATGGCCCCGTTGTAGGTCTGGCCCTTGACCTTGATCGGGCCCTGGAGGCCGTAGAGCACGACGTGGATCAGGTAGGCACGGCCGCCCTTGGCGGCGAGGATGGCCTGCACGTTCCCGGCCAGGGGCGGGAAGGCGCCGGGGATGCCCTGCCCGGTGGTCTGGTGGCAGCCCTGGCACTGCTGGTACACCGTAGCCCCGGTGGGGGCGGTGTTCTGAGCCACTACGCCGATGATCACCATGAACACGAGCAGCGGTAAGAATCGCACGTCCCACGCTCCTTTCGACACCGGGAAGCTACCGGCCCAAGCTGATGCCCGACTGACCTGGGCCTAAGCCACGGCTTAAAGGGCGGTTCCCAGCCCGCCCAAAACCTCCCCGGCCCACTCGCGCCCCGTGTCGCCGCCCCACAACAGCCAGGCGATGTAGGCGTCGCTGGGCTCCTGTCCCGCCCCGGGCGGCTCGGGTGCGTCCTTGGCGTGGCGGGAGAAGAACTGGGCGAGGAGCCGCACCTCGTTGAGGCTCATGGGGCGGCCCATCGCCAGCCGGCGGGCCACCTCGAGCCCCGCCTCGCTGCCGCCGCGCCCGTACCTCCTGCGCAGCTCGAGGCCTTTGCGGGCCGCGTCACGCACGGCCTGGGGGGCCCTGTAGTCGTGTGCCACGGTCGCTTCCCTCCCGCTACGCCATCATGGGAAGCCTGCCTGACCTCAGGCTTCTTGGGGTCTGAGCCCCGGCTGAGCCGCAGCTCGCGACCCGCGCCAGGCACGGCAGCAGTGAGGACGGGATGGCTACGGGAAGGTCCTGGGAAGGGGGCCCGCTCCAGACTGAGGCCGGTGGGTGAAACCCCACCCCGAAGGAGGAGCACATGGTCACGCAAAACCGGATCAACGGCGTGGACGTGGACAGGCTCGTCGCCACCGTACAGGCCATCCAGGCCGACCCCAACCTGGCCCGCTTCCGCTTCCGCGCGCACACCGACTGGGTCTCGGGGGGCAACGCCAAGACCCGCATCCAGGGCTTCTACGGCGCGGGGCAGGAGGACACCTCGAGGGCCGCCCCCTTCACCCTCGAGGGCGACGAACCCCCCGTGCTGCTGGGGAGCAACAGGGGCCCCAACGCGGTGGAGGCGGTGCTGCACGCCCTGGCCTCCTGCCTGGCGGTGGGGTTCGTTTACAACGCCGCCGCGCGGGGGATCAGGGTGGAGGCGCTGGAGTTCGACCTCGAGGGCGACCTCGACCTGCAAGGCTTCCTGGGGCTCTCCGACGAGGTGCGCCCCGGCTACGAGGGCCTCACGGTGCGCTACCGGGTCAAGGCCGACGCCCCCAGGGAGAAGGTCGTCGAGCTGTGCGACTACGTGCAGAAGACCTCGCCGGTGCTCGACATCATCCGCAACCCGGTGCCGGTGAAGGTGGTGCTCGAGGGCTAAGGGGGGGTGTCCATGACCGGGAATCTCAGCAAGGCTCTTTGGGGCGCGCTGCTCGTCCTGGCCCTGGCCCAGGCCCAGGCGCAGCAGCTCCCGCCGGGGCCCAAAGCGCTGGTGTCCAACACCTTCGCCGACGCCCACCGCTTCGACCTGGTCCAGATCGTCCTGGACTTCGCGCCGGGGGCCTGGACCCCGCTGCACACCCATGGGGGCGTGGGGTACGTCAGCGTGCTCGAGGGCACCATGACCGTGAAGGAACAGGGCAAGACCACGACCTACAAGGCCGGGGAAACCTGGGTCGAGCACCCCGGTACCGCCGCCGAAGTGGGCAACGCCACCCAAGCCAGGGCCCGGCTCTTCGTCTCCTTCCTGTTGCCCAAAGGGGCGGCGCTCACCCTGGTAGTGCCCACCGCCACTGCCGGGCAGACCCTCCCTCCCGGGCCGACCACGCTCTACCAGAGCCGCTTTGAGGGCGTGAGGCTCCCCGCCGAGTTCGACGTGGTTCAGGTGGTGCTGGACTTCGCACCCGGGGCCTGGACCCCCGAGCACACCCACGGCGGTGTGGCCTACGTGACGGTGGTGGAAGGCAGCCCGGTAGTGCGGGAGAAGGGGAGCGAGAAGGCCTACAAGGCCGGAGAGAGTTGGGTGGAGATCCCTGGCGAGTACGCCGCGGTAGGCAACCCCGGTTCCGGCAGGGCCGTGATCGCGGTGACCTTCCTGCTGCCCAAGGGTGCCGGGCTCACCACCACCCGCTAGCCGCCCCCTCAGGGATTCGCATGAACGGCAGGAACCGGGTTGACGGGCCCCGGCTGCGCGGCGGTATACGGGCGCGGCCCGGTTCCGGCTCAGGGTTAGCGGGCCGTGCGGGAAAGGGTATACTGCATTTCTCAGCCAATTGTCGGGGAGGTAACCATGGCGAACGTTCCGACGCCCGACGCGGTCCTCGAGGCCACCGAAGCCGCCGGCTACGAGGGCGCGATCTGCGCCACGCTGACCCCGCTGATCCGGCGGAGGCTGGATGACCTCGCCAGCGGCCAGGTCCTGGAGATCCGCACCGACGACCAGAGCGCCAGGCTCGACGTGCCTTCCTGGTGCCGGCTCTCCGGCAACCCCCTGGTAGCCACGCTCGAGGAAGGCCCCCTGATCCGGTTCCTGATCCGCAAGAAGTAGAGGAGGTGTGGATCATGGCGAAGATTCTGGCGCACTGTACCCACGGCAAGGACGACCCTGAACGGGCCATGCTGCCTTTCATCGTGACCAACGTGGCCGCTTCGGCGGGGCAGGAGGCGGTGGTGCTGCTGACGATCGAGGGGGTCTGGCTGGCGACTAAGGGCTACGCCGACGGCGTCGAGAAGCCGGGCTTCCCGCCGCTGCGGGACACCTTGAACTCCCTCCTGCAGAACGGCGGGCAGGTGTGGGCCTGCGGGACCTGCACCAAGCCCCGCGGCATCACCGAGGCCGACCTGATCGAAGGGGCCAAGATCGTGACCGCGGCCTACGTGGTGGAGTACCTGGCCCAGGGCGGGGTTTCGACCCTGGATTTCTGACCGCGTTTTCGGCCACCACCCGCCGGTCCCCGGCGATGCCGGCGCTCGAGCGGGTGTTACCCCGCACGACCTGGCAGGTCGTGCCGGGCATTGGTGGAAGCGCTCTGAGGAGGAGCTATGATCGAGGTTGACCGTGAGGAACTGCGGGCCAAGGTGCAGGCGGTGTACCGGAAGGTGGCCGAAGAGCCCCGGGGGGGGTTCCACTTCGAGCTGGGCCGGGGGCTGGCCCTGAAGCTGGGCTACCCCGGGGAGTTGCTCGAGCAGATCCCGCCGGAGGCGCTGGAGTCCTTCGCCGGGGTGGGCTACCACCTCGACCTCGCCGCCCTAAAGCCCGGCGAGGCGGTGCTGGACCTGGGCAGCGGCTCGGGCACCGACACCTTCGGCGCGGCGGTGCGGGTGGGCCCGCAAGGCCGGGCGGTGGGGCTCGACATGACCGAGGCCCAGCGGCAGAAGGCCCACGCGCTCAAGGAGCGGGCCGGCTTCGCCCAGGCGGAGTTCTGCCCCGGCTACATCGAGGAACTGCCCTTCGCCGACGGCTCCTTCGACGCGGTGATCAGCAACGGGGTGATCAACCTGGTGCCGGACAAGGCGCGGGTGTTCCGCGAGGCCGCCCGCGTGCTCCGGCCGGGAGGGAGGCTGGCGGTCTCCGACATCGTCAGCGAGCTCGAGATGCCCCTCTCCATCACCTGCAACAGCAGCCTGTGGGCCAGTTGCATCGGGGGGGCCATGCAGCAAGACGCCTACCGCCGCGCGGTCGAGGAGGCGGGGCTGAAGGTGGTGGCCTGGCGCGAGAACCCGCAGTACGCCTTCCTCTCCAAAAGCGCCCAGGGGGCCAGCCGCACCTACGGGGTGAAGTCGGTGTCGCTGCTGGCGGTCAGAGGCTAGGCCTCCCCCTGCGCCCCCGGCGCCTCGAGGTGTAGCCTGGAAGGGCGGAGGTACGCCGATGTCCACCCCTCTCGAGGCGGTCGAGCTGCGCGTCTTGGGGGGCTTTGCGGTCCGGGTGGGCGGCCTCGAGGTGGCCGAGGAGGCCTTCGAGCGCCGCAAGGCCCGGAGCCTGCTGAAGCTGCTGGCCCTGCAGGAGGGCTACCGCCTGCGCCGCGACGAGGCGCTGGAGGCGCTGTGGCCCGCGCTCTCGCCCCCGGCCGCGCTGAGCCAGCTTTACAAGGCGGTGCACCAGGCCAGGGCGGCCCTGGCCTCCGTGAACCCCACCGTCTCCCCCGAGGAGCTCCTGACGCTCAAGGACGAGGTGCTCGCGCTCCAGGCCCCGGGCGGGGTGCGCAGCGACCTCGAGGCCTTCGAGGCCCAGGCCAAGGCCGCCCTGGCGGGCCGGCGGGCGGAGGCGCTCGAGCGGGCCCTGGCCGCCTACGGCGAGTTGCTCCCGGCCGACCGCTACGAGGAGTGGACCCTCGAGCGGCGCGAGGCTCTGCAGGAGCTGCAGGCCGCGCTGCTGCAGGCCCTGGGGGAGGCCCAGCTGGCCCAGGGCCAGCTCGCCGAGGCCGCCGAGGCCTTCCGGGCGCTGCTCGAGCTCGACCCCGCCCGCGAGGAGGCCCACCGGGGCCTGATGCAGGTCTACGCCGCGCAGGGGAGCCGGGCCCGGCTCGAGCGCCAGTACCGCCGCTGCCGGGAAGCCCTGGCCGAGGAGCTGGGCGCCGAGCCCAGCGCGCAGACCCAGGCCCTCTACCGGCGCCTCCTGGCCGCCCCCGCCCCCGCCCCGGCCCGGGAGGCGCCGGTAGAGGGCCTGGGTCTGCGCGCTGG
>NZ_QXDL01000172.1:0-8862 GCF_003574345.1 Calidithermus terrae | reverse complement strand
GGATAAACCCTCCCCGTACGCGGGGAGGGACGGGGAGGGGTGAACCACGAGCCACGGGCTACCAGTCACGAGCCGGGCCTTCGGCCGAGGGGGTCTCGAGGGTGGCGTGGGGTCCTCATCTTTAGCAATGCGGTGAAGGCTGGAAATTTCTCCGTGCCTTGCGGTAGCCTGTTCGCCAGTACACCGGCACTATGGACAAGCACCCGGGCAAACTCTTCTATCGTCTTACCCGTCTATTTCCTGGAGATGGCTTGCCGGGGGGGCGCGCGCCGGCGGCGAAGGTGTACGCCAACCCGCTGGAGTCCGTAGACCTGCCCGCGCCGACCAAGGAGGGCGGGGCCCCGGTGTGGAAGGTGCTCTCGAGGGTGGCCCCCCAGCCGCCCAAGGTGGGCTCCTCGATCAGCCAGGCCGAGATCTCCCAGCTCCTGCAGCCGCTTTCGGTGCGCCGGGGCGGGCGGGGCTACCCCTCGGCGGGCGGGGCCTACCCCCTCGAGGTCTACCTCGGGGTGCAGAACCTGCAAGACACCTTCCCCGGCATCTACCACTACGCGGCCAAGTCGCACCAGCTCGAGCAGCTCTCCTCCAAGCTCAACCTGGCGGCCTGGCGCGAGGCGCTGATGGACCTGGAGTCGCTCGAGCAGGCCGCGGTGTTCCTGATCTTCACCGCCGTCCCCGACCGCAGCGAGGCGGTGTTCGGGCTGCGGGGCTACCGCTACGCGCTGCTCGAGGCGGGCTACGCGGTGGGCGAGGTGATGGTGGCCGCGACCGCGCTGGGCCTGCAGGCTTACCCGGCCGAAACCTTCTACGACGAGAACGTGCGCACGCTGCTGTCGCTGCCGGAGGGGGAGTACCCGGCGGTCGTGCTGCTGCTGGGGCGCTGAACCCGCCCGGAACCGCTCCACCTATCGGCGGGGAGACTCCACCTTCAGGCCGATGGGGGCATCTTGACCCCCCGATGAGAGGGGCTTAGGCTAACGCCATATCCAAGAGGAGGGATGGCGTATGCAGCGTAAATTCCAGCGTTTGGCGAGCCTGGGGATCGTGCTGGCGAGCTTGGCCGTGGCCCAAGACCGCACCAGCACGCTGATCTACGGCGGCGACTGGTCCGACCTGATCACCCTCGACCCCCAGGTTTCTTATGAGTTCTCCGGCGGCCTGATCACCGACAACCTCTACGAGACGCTGGTCAAGTTCGAAGGCGCCGACCTCTCCACCCTCAAGCCCGGCCTGGCCGAAAGCTGGAAGGTCGAGCGCGGGGGCGACTCTTGGGTCATCACCTTCAAGCTGCGCAAGGGCAGCAAGTTCTCCACCGGGCGCGAGGTGACCGCCAAGGACGTGGTGTACAGTTTCGACCGGGCCATCCAGCTCAAGGGGCCCTCCTCCTTCCTCTTCATCGACATCGCCCAGCTCAAGGTAGGGGGCACTAAGGCCGTAGACCCCTACACCGTCGAGGTGCGCATCCCCAAGACCGCCTCGCCCGGCTCCTTCCTCTCGATCCTGACCTTCAACATCGGCGGCATCGTCGATAGCGAGGAGGTGCAGAAGCACGCCAAGGGCGGCGACTTCGGCAAGGAGTGGCTCACCAACAACTCCGCCGGCTCGGGGCCTTTCCGCTTAGTGCGCTGGGACCGCGGCTCGCAGGTACTGCTCGAGGCCAACCCCAACGCCCGGCTCAAGCCCAAGCTCCAGCGCATCATCATGCGCGAGATCAAGGAGCCCACCGTGCTGCGCACCGCGCTCGAGTCCGGCGAGATCGACATCGCCGAGGGCCTCACCCCCGAGGCCCTCAAGGCCGTCGCCGCCAACCCCCGCTTCAAGACCCTCAAGGCCGACAGCCTGCGGCTGAACTACCTGGGCATGAACGTCAAGCCCGGCAGCCCCTTCGCCAACCCCAAGGTGCGTGAGGCCATGCGCTGGGCGGTCAACCAGGACGAGCTGGTCAACGGGCTGGTCCAGGGCAACGGCACCAAGATCCAGACCATCATCCCCAAGGGCCTGCTGGGCTACAACAACGCCCTGCCCTACAAGTACGACCCCGCGCGCGCCAAGAAGCTGCTGGCCGAGGCGGGCTACCCCAACGGCTTCGAGTTCGAGCTGCTCACCAGCACCGGCCTGTGCGGCGGCGGCATCCCCTGCCAGGACATCGCCGCCAAGATCCAGAGCGACCTGGCCAAGGCGGGCGTCAAGGCCAACATCAAGGCCATCGCCAACGCCGAGGCGCTGAAGATCTACCGTGCGCAGAACCACCAGGTCTACCTGGGCGGCTGGAGCCCCGACTTCCCCGACCCCGACGGCAACGCCACCCCCCTCGCCGACTTCGCCGCCAAGAGCCTGGCCTGGCGCAACGTCTGGGAAGACGCCACCTCCTCCAAGCTCGCCAACCAGGGCTCGCTCGAGACCGACCCCTCCAAACGGGCCGCGCTGTACAAGCTGCTCACCGACTACGCGCTCAAGAGCGGCCCCTACGTCATCCTCTACCAGCCCGCCATCCCGCTGGGCTTCTCGGCCAAGGTCGAGGGGTACGTGCGCAACGCGCAGGGCCAGGTGCGCTTCGAGAACATCAGCAAGCAGCCCTGAGGCAGGGCCCTCGAGGCGCGGGTGCCGGGGCGGGAAAGGCTTTCCCTCGACCCGGCACCCGAAGCCCTGAACCCCACCCATGCTTTCCTACATCGTCCGGCGCCTCTTCTTCGTCCTCTTCGTGGCGTGGGGGGTCACCTTCGCCACCTTCTTCATCGCGCAGGTGGTGCCCGTGGACCCCGCCATCGCCGCGCTGGGCGAGAACGCCCGCGAGGAGCAGCTCGAGGAGTTCCGCGAGCGCTACGGGCTGAACAAGTCCAAGCTCGAGCAGTACCTCATCTACATGGGCCGCCTGATCTCGGGCGACCTGGGCCAGTCGCTGCGCACGGGACGGGCGGTGGCCGAGGACCTGCGCGAGTTCTTCCCGGCCACGCTCGAGCTCTCCCTCGCCGCCTTCGTCTTCGCCGTGCTGCTGGGCATCCCCGCCGGGATCGTGGCCGCGCTGCGGCCTAACCGCGCCCCCGACGTGGCGGTGCGGGTGCTGGCGCTGCTGGGCGGGGCCACCCCGGTGTTCTTCAGCGCGGTGCTCATGCAGTACCTGCTGGCCCAGCGCCTCGACCTGCTGCCGGTGCAGGGGCGCCTGGACGGCTTCTTGTTCCCCCCGCCCCGCGTCACGGGCATGATGGGCCTCGACGCGCTGCTGGCGCGCGACTGGACCGTCTTCCTCGACTCGCTCGAGCACCTCATCCTGCCCGCCTTCGTGCTGGGGATGTTCTCGGCGGCCATCCTCGCCCGCATGACCCGCGCGACCATGCTCGAGGTGCTCGCCCAGGACTACATCCGCACCGCCCGGGCCAAGGGGGCGGTGGCCTCGGCGGTGATCTTCCGCCACGCCCTCAAGAACGCCTCCTTGCCCATCCTCACGCTGCTGGGCAGCCTGCTGGGGGGCCTGCTCTCGGGCGCGGTGCTGACCGAGACCATCTTTAGCTGGCCCGGCATCGGGCGCTACGTGACCCAGTCGGCCACCAGCCTCGACTTCCCCGCCGTGATGGGCGTGACGCTGCTGGTGGGGCTGGTCTACGCCCTGGTCAACCTCGTCACCGACCTGCTGTATGCCTTCCTCGACCCCCGCATCCGCTACACCTAGAGGACCCCGATGGCCGCTGCCGTGAACGCCCCCTCTGACCGCCGCTCGAGGCCCCTGCGGCGCTTCCTGCGCAACCCCGGCGGCCTGCTGGGGCTGGCGCTGCTGGCGCTGCTGCTGCTGGTAGCCCTGCTGGCGCCGCTCATCGCCCCCGACCCCGTCGAGCAGAACATCGCCCAGCGGCTCAGCCCGCCCTCGAGCGCCCACCTCCTGGGCACCGACCAGCTCGGCCGCGACGTCTGGGCGCGGGTGGCCCACGGCGCGGCCATCAGCCTCAAGGTGGGCTTCGGGGTGGTTGTGCTGGCGGTGCTGCTGGGCGTGGCCGTGGGGCTGATGGCGGGGAGCCTGGGCGGGGTGTGGGACAACCTGCTCATGCGCCTGACCGACATCTTCTTCGCCTTCCCCTCCCTGATCCTGGCTATGGCTATCGCGGCGGCGCTGGGCCCCAACCTGGGCAACACCATCCTGGCCGTGGCGCTGGTGAGCTGGCCGGTCTACGCGCGGCTGGTGCGGGCCAACGTGCTGGCCCTGCGCGAGCGGGAGTTCGTGGAGGCCGCCCGGGCGCTGGGCGTGCCGCAGTGGCGGCTGATGCTGCGCCACCTGCTGCCCAACACCCTCACCCCCGTCTTCGTGCAGGCCAGCTTCGACGTCGGCGGGGCCATCCTCACCGCCGCCGGCCTCTCCTTCGTGGGCTTCGGCGCCCAACCGCCCATCCCCGAGTGGGGCGCGATGGTCTCCGAGACCCGCAGCTACATCGCCGAAGCCTTCTGGGCCCCCACTTCTCCCGCCGTCGCGATCCTGCTCACGGTGCTGGCCTTCAACCTCCTGGGCGACGCTTTGCGCGACGTGCTGGACCCGCGGGCGAATGCTTGAGGAGGGGCGCTGGTGGCTGAACGTCGGATGCTGATAGCCGAACGTCCAACGCCGAACGCGGGGCGTACGTCGTACGCAAAACGCCAGACGCAAAACGCCGATTGTAGGGGCGGGCCCCCGTGCCCGCCCCGCCTCTTGCCCCTGACGGCTTCCTTAGCGCGGCACTCCCACGATCGCCCCTGCCCATACCCGCTGCACGAAGCGTTTTTCCGAGAGCCGCCCCGCCAGGTAGTCGCTCACGTCCTTGGGGGCTTTGCCGGCGCTGATCATCTGGGCCAGGGGCCAGAACTGGTCGCGGCGGATGAGGGCCTTGAGGCGCAGGCCGCCGATCCTGACCAATCGCTTGTCCTGCTGGGGGTTGGGGGGCACCTTGGGGATGGCCCCGGAGCGCGCCAGCAGCACGAAGCCGGGCTCGCCCAGGGCGCCCTCGAGGTAGAGGCGGAAGTCCTCGGGGAGGCTGGGGGCCTCGAGCCAGCCCATCAGGGCGTCGAAGGCGTCGCCGTGGATCTGGCCCAGGCGCAGCAGGTTGCCCAGGCGGTTGCGGGTGACGACCGCCGGGTTCTGCACCAGCCGGAAGGCGTGGCCGGGGCCGTAGAGGCGGGGGGTCTGGCTCTTGCCCTTCTGCCTCGAGTAGCCCTCCACCCGCCCCGCGAGGTAGACGAAGGCCTCCTGCAGCGTCACGTAGCCGTCGTTGTTGGCGTCGCCCTTGCCGCTCATGGCCTCGAGCAAGAAGGCCGTGAAGACCCCGCCGCCGAGCTCGTCGTCCTCCCAGGAGGGCTGGGTCTCGCTGCTGGAGGCCAGCAGCACGTTCTGTTCCTCGACCTGCGGCGCCTGGGCGAGCTGGTAGTCGCCGGGCGGGGTGAAGCTGCGCGAGCCCGCCTGCGACTGGCCGCTGAAGCAGGCGTCGAGGATGAGCATGAGCCGCCCCTGGTCGGCGCTGTACTGCCGCACGATGGCCTGGACGCGCTCGAGGGGGAGCCAAGTCTCCTCGTCGGTGGTGCGGGCGTCGGAGGGGATGAGGCTGGCCTGCCCCTCGCTGTTGGGCAGGCCGTGCCCGGCGTAGTAGACCACGAGCACGTCTGCTGGCCCCAGGCGGCGGGCGAGGTCGCGCAGCTCGGCCTCGAGGGCGTTCTTGGTGGCCTCGTCGTCGAGCAGCAGCCGCAGGCGGGTCACGCCGCCGAGCGCCTTGGCGAATTTCCGGGCGTCGCTCTCGGCGTAGCTGAGGCTGGGCAGGGGCGGGATGTCGGGGTAGCTGCGGTAGTTGTTGATGCCCACCACCAGGGCGTAGACCCGCCCCGGCGTGGGGCTTGCCCACGCCAGCGCCGACAGCAGCAGGAATGCAAGGCAAATCCAGGGCACCGCGCCCTCCGGTGTGCGGGCCAATCCCGGCCCGCGCCCGCTCGAAATCCCAGGGTTAAGGCTCGATGAATGCGGCGTAGGGGGCAGCTAATCGAGGGAGAGCTTACATTATATACCTTGGATGTAGCCCGAATGTCGCCTGGCGCTCGCGCCGAAGGGGTAATTATGGCCTGGACGTGGAAAGTCCCCGCAATTGCTTTGGGGATGGCGGTCGGAAGCCTCAGCCTGGCCACCGTGGCCAAGGTCGAGCTCGACGGCAAGCTGCTCCTCGAGCGCGCCGACAAGACCCAGCAGAGCTACACCCGCAGCGGCGGGGGCGCGCTCAATCTCAACCTCGAGCCCGGCGACCGGGCTTGCGTGACCCAGGGCAAGGCCCGGCTCACCTACGGCAACCGCGTCCTCACCCTGCAAGCCCCCAAAGCCTGCTTCGAGGTCGCGCGGCCCAAGAACTTGTGGGACAAGCTGGTGCAGACCTGCCAGGACGTGGGCATCTGCCAGCGGGAGGCCGAGGCCGCCTTCGCCAAGCCCGCCAAGAGCCGCGGCGACGCCGCCGGAGCTGTCCCGCCGCTGTACGTGCCCGAGTTCTTCGACCTGCCCACCCTCCGCCTGCCCGTCGCCGGGGAGCGCTACCCCAAGGTGCTCAAGCTCCTCGACGCCCAGGGCAAGGAGATCTACCGCGAGGAGATCGCCCGCAAGGACCTCGAGGGCGCTTACAGCCTGCCCGCCGACAAGCTCCGCCTCGCCGCCCGGGTGCAGGTCAAGAGCACCGACAACACCGTCTTCTACGAGGCCCCGGTGCTGTGGGTGCAGGGCGAGTGGCCCGCCCTTCCCACCCTGCGCGAGCGGGGCCTGAGCCTGTTCCTGGGCCAGTCGCTGAGCTACGCCCCGGCGGCTTACAGCTACTTCCTGGCTTCGGGCGACGTGCAGCTCGCCCAGACGCTCGAGAGGCAGATCCGGGAGTCCTTCGTGGGGACGGCGAGGTAGGGTTTTCGCGGAAATTATGGCCGATAGCCGATAGCCGATAGCGGGTCGTACGTCCTGCGTCGTACGTCGTACGCGAGACGCGAGACGCCAGTCGTACGTCGTACGTCCTACGTCGTACGCAAGATGCTAAATGCAATACGCAATACGCAATACGCAATACGCAAGACGCCTTGGCTCTCGACAATCCACGGCCACACGCCACTAGCCCCTGTCCCCGCCTCTCAACGCTTAGCAGCCAGTGCCAGCAGCCCGCTTACGGCGCGCTCGAGCGCTAGACGGGGGTCGCCGCCGGTCTTGGCGGACTGCTCGGCCTCGAGCAGGGTTTGCAGGGCGGCTTTGACGGCGTGGCTCGAG
Source organism: Calidithermus terrae (assembly GCF_003574345.1). Lineage (NCBI taxonomy): Bacteria > Thermotogati > Deinococcota > Deinococci > Thermales > Thermaceae > Calidithermus > Calidithermus terrae. Next base: position 1,631 of record NZ_QXDL01000172.1, on the reverse strand, counting down.
GCCTGCTTGGCGAGTGCCAGGGTCTGCTTGGCGGCGAAGGGGTGCATCCCCAGCAGGCCGGCGGCCTCGCCCTCGCCCAGCAGGGGCTTTTCCTGCAGGTAGGCCCAGGCCCGCGCCAGCTTGCTGTACTGCCAGGAGAGTGCCCCCAGCGTGCGGATGGGGTCCTCGCCGCGCTCCATCTGGTTCTGCAGGTGCTTAAAGGCTGCCGTTGCCTTGCCCTCGGTGACGGCCCGCACCAGGTCGAAGCCGGAGAGGGGGGGCTCGAGCGCCACCACCGCCTGCACCTTCTCCAGCGTGAGGGGCGGGTCGAGCAGGGTGAGCTTGCGCAGCTCCTGGTCGAGGGCCTCGAGGCCGTAGGCCGGGTTCTCGTAGCTGCCCTTGCCGCCGATGAGGCCCCCCAAAAAGTTGGCGACGGCGGCGGGCAGCTTGAGCTCGTAGAGGCGGGCGCGGTTGGTCACCCACTGGGCGAGTTCGCGGGGCGCGGGGGTGGGGTTGTCGCGCTTTCGCGCGTGCTCACCGTACCACTTGCTGCGGGCGGCGGTGGGGCGGGGGTCGAGCAGCAGCACCAGCGCGTCCTGGGGGAGCTTCTCCAGCACCTCCCGCAGGGGCTTCCACTCGCCCTCGGTCACCTCGCGCAGGTCCACGAGCGCCCCGCTGGGCCCGAAGAGCCCCCCGCTGGCCTCCTGGGCCACCACCCCCGGCTCGGGCGGCAGGAAGCGGGGGGCGAGGCCCTGGAGCTGGGCTTCGTGCAGCAGGGCCTCTCGAGCCAAAAACGCGTCGCCGGTAAACACCTCGATCACAGCCCCTCCAGTCTAAACGGGCCCCGCCCGCGGCGCCCAATGCCATCCGCCGTTCACGGGAAGCCGGTAGCCTGGAAAGGATGCGCCGCCGGGTCGGGATCGGGCTGCTGATCGTGCTGGGGCTGGGCCTTGCCGCCTACCTGGCCGCCCTGGGCTACGTCGTGCTCAACATGAACCGCAGCACCCTCCAGCAGGCCGACGTGGCGCTGGTGCTGGGCTCGAGGGTCTACCACGGCGAGCGGCTCAACCCCTGCCTGGTGAAGCGGGTGGAGGAGGGGGTCGAGGTGGTCCGGCAGGGCTGGGCCCGCTGGCTGGTGGTTTCGGGCGGGCTCGACCGCGAGAGCGGCACCGTCGAGGCCCAGGCGATGGCCCGGATCGCGCAGCAGCGCGGCCTGCCCGAAGAACGCGTCGTGCTCGAGCCCAAAGCCCGCTCCACCTACCAGAACCTCCGCTTCACCCGGCAGATCATGGAAGAACGCGGCTGGAACACCGTGGTGATCGTGAGCGAGCCCTTCCACCTCCCCAGGGCCGCCCTGATGGCCCGCCGGCTGGGGCTCGAGTTCGCCCTCGCCCCCTCCCCCCACTGCCCACAGAACCTACCGGCTTTCCTCCGCGAGCCCCTGGTGCTGCTGTACTACGCCTTACGGGGTTGGAGGGAGTGAGGGCGACGGGTTGAGAGCCGCCGCGGTCAGCTTGTCGAGGGTCCAGGGCCGAGGGCCGAGGGACAAAAGGCGTTCTGCGTCCCGCGTTTAGCGTACGACGTACGACGTAGGACGCAGGACACGCGTCTTGCGTCTTGCGTTCGGCGTACGACCCGCCCCCCTACAGCCC
>NZ_QXDL01000171.1:0-8862 GCF_003574345.1 Calidithermus terrae | reverse complement strand
CCCCTGCCGCGCCCGCTGCGGGTGCTGGAGGACCAGGGCCAGATCGTCGCCGAGCCCGCCCCCGGGTTCCGGCTCAGCGTGACCATCACCTTCAAGCACCCCCTCATCGGCTACCGGCGCTTCGAGAGCCCGCCCGGCCGCTTAGCGGAGGTGGCCGAGGCCCGCACCTTCGGCTTTTTGCGCGACCTCGAGGCCCTGCGCGCGCAGGGCCTGGCCCACGGGGCCAGCCTGGAGAACACCCTGGTCTACACCGAGACCTCCAGCCTCAACGCCCCCCGCCTCCCCGACGAGCCCGTGCGCCACAAGGCCCTCGACTTCCTGGGCGACGTCTACCTCGCCGGGGCGCCCTTCCTGGGCCACTTCACCGTGCACCGCGGCTCGCACCGCCTTCACGTCGAGCTCGCGCGGGCGCTCGAGGGCCTCCTCCCGGCCTGACGGCGCGGGCGCTCGAGCCGCCGCCGGTCGCGATCCCCTTGCGCGGCCGTGCCGATCGCTTAGACTTACACGGGTATGCCGGAACGCCCACCCGCACGGGCGGGCCTGGAGGGAGCCGCATGACGCCCGACTGGGTTAAAGACGCCGTGTTCTATCAGATCTTCCCGGACCGCTTCGCCCGGGGCGAGGGGCCGCTGGCGATGCCCGCGCCGCTGGCCGCGCACTTCGAGAGCTGGGACTCCCCGCCCACCCTGCGGGGCTTCAAGGGGGGCAACCTGTGGGGGGTGGCCCAGAAGCTCGACTACATCAAGGACATGGGCTTCAACGCCATCTACTTCTGCCCCATCTTCGCCTCGACGGCCAACCACCGCTACCACACCACCGACTACTTCCAGATCGACCCCATGCTCGGGGGCAACGCCGCCTTCGCGCACCTGCTCGAGGAGGCCCACAAGCGCGGCATCCGGGTGGTCCTCGACGCGGTGTTCAACCACTGCTCCAGGGGGCACTTCGCCTTCCAGAACATCCTCGAGAACGGCCCCAAGTCGCCCTACCTCAAGTGGTTCCACGTCTTCGGCTGGCCGCTCAACGCCTACGAGCGCCGGGCCAACTACGCCGCCTGGTGGGACAACCCCGAGCTGCCGAAGTTCAACACCGACACCCCCGAGGTGCGCGAGTACCTCTTCGCCGTGGCCGAGCACTGGGTGCGCCAGGGCATCGACGGCTGGCGGCTGGACGTGCCCAACGAGATCAACGACGACAGCTTCTGGCAGGAGTTCCGCTGCCGGGTCAAGGCCATCAACCCCCAGGCCTACATCGTCGGCGAGATCTGGGAGGACGCCGACCGCTGGCTGCAGGGCGACCAGTTCGACGCGGTGATGAACTACCCGCTGGGCCGGGCCGTGCTGGGCTTCGTGGGCGACACCCTCCTCGACCGCGACCTCGCCGCCAAGAGCGGCCTGGGGAGGGTGGAGACCCTGCAGGCCCTGGCCTTCAGCCACCGCCTCGAGCACCTCTTCGAGCGCTACGACTGGGAGATCGTGCGGGCGCAGATGAACATCATGTCCTCCCACGACACGCCCCGCCTGTTCAGCCTGATGCGCGCCGACGCGCAGCGCAGCGCCCTGGCGTTGGCCCTGCTCTACACCCTGCCGGGCGTGCCGACGGTCTACTACGGCGACGAGGTCGGGCTGCCGGGCGGCCACGACCCCGACAACCGGCGGGGGATGCCCTGGGACGAGGGCCAATGGCAGCAACCCGTCGTCGAGACCGTGCGGCGCATGAGCCAGTTGCGCCACAGCGTCCCGCTGCTGCGGCGGGGCCGCTACCAGCGCCTGTACGCCCAGGACCGCCGCCTGGCCTTCGCCCGGGTGGAGGGGGAGGAGGGGGTGGTGGTCACGGTCAACGCCTCGGAGGAGCCCTGGCCCGTGCTCATCCCCCTGCACGGGGTCTGGTCGCGCGGCGAGGTGGCGGTGGAACTGCTCAGCGGCGCCGAGGTCACGTGCCAGGGGGGCAGCCTCCAGGGCTACGCCCAGGGGCCCTTCTCGCTGGCGGTGTGGCACCTGCGGGGGTGACGCCGCGGGCTGCCGCGCTCGACGCCTCGCCTCGAGGCGGCTCGCGCGCTTCCGCACACCATCTCTACCGGGGTCTGGCTCAGCTCCGGCCCGCCGAAATGTGCTCGAGGCTAAAGCCATAACCCCGGTTCTTGTGTTAACATATTGGTAACGGTGTACCTACTATAACTTGGGCCTCAGGAGAAGTACACCCGCTAGATGAAGGGATGGGCGCCTTGATTTTCGGCCGATGCCGGCGGTATTCTGAGCACGTCCCCGGAAAGATTGTGACGGCTGCACCTTGCGGCCCTACCACTATAGGTAGTAGTATCGCTGCCAGAAACCCCAAGATATAGGGCCTTATTCCTGGGCCAGGGGGAGTGTTGCGAATTTTTGGAGGAAGCATGGACGCCTTTGAACCTGCTGTTTTTGACGATCACGCCCGTTCAATCGCCAAGCGCCAGTACATGCAGGACGGTGACGGGGACGTATTCGGGATGTTCCGCCGGGTCGCGGACTGGGTGGCGAGCCCGGAGTCTGAGCAGAACCGGGCCTACTGGAGCGAGCAGTTCTACCGCCTGATGGCCTCCAAGCGCTTCTGCCCCGGCGGGCGGGTGCTGGCGGGCGCGGGGACGCAGCACGGCAACGTGCTCAACTGCTTCGTGCAGGGGGCCACCGAGCACGAGCCCTCCAGCTTCGAGGGGGTGCTCGAGGTCGCCAAGAAGCTCGCGCTGGTGACCAAGGTGGGCGGGGGCAACGGCGTCAACCTCGACCCCTACCCGCCCCGCCATGGCGGGGCGGGCAAGGAGGCCGGGGAGCGCGGCACGGTGCGCGGCTTCGCCTACCTGAGCGCCACCCACGCCGACGTCGAGGACTTCATCCGGGGCCTGATGCGCCCGCCCATCAACCCCGACGGCGAGAAGGAGAGCGTCACCATCCGCAACTGGACCCGCGTGGTCTACGGGCTGGTGAGCCCCGAGCTCGCCGCGCTGGCCCGCCGCCACGGGGTCATGACCGTGCGGGAGAGACCCGCCGGTGCCATCCTCGTGCCCGATGACATGGCCGGGATCATCGACGCGGCGCGGGAGGCCATCCGGCTGGCGACCGGCCATGCCGAGCCCCACGTAGACTTCAGCGCCCTGCGCCCGGAAGGTGCGCCCATCAAGGGCTCGGGCGGCACCAGCAGCGGTCCGGTGAGCTTCCTGGCCGAGATCTTCGACAACTTCCTCGAGTGGGCCAACCTGGGGGCCGAGAAAGCCGGTCCGGTGGCTACCCTGCGCTACGTGTACTCGTCCGTGCTCCGTGTGGTGAGGCAGGGGGGCACCCGGCGCGGCGCTGGGATGGCCACCCTCTCCATCGACCACCCCGACCTCCTCGACTTCCTCACCGCCAAGGACCTCGACCGCGAGGCCGCCGAGGGCGACATCTCGACTTTCAACATCTCCATCCTGGTCACCGAGGCCTTCTGGCAGACCCTGCAAGCCGATGGGCTGTGGAGCGTGGAGCCCGCCGAGGTGCCCGGCAAGTACTACCCGGTGATGGTCGAGGGCGAGTACCGGGGCGCCCTCCCCGACCTGCCCGAGCGCGAGGTGGACGGCGCCCGCCCCATCCCCGTCTACCGCCTGGGGGCAGATGGGGCCACTGACGCACGCCTGGGCGTGCCCGCCAGGTGGCTGTGGCACGAGATCGCCTGGCACGCCTGGGCCACCGGTGAGCCGGGCCTGATCTTCATCGACCGGGTCAACGAGCTCTCGGCGCTGAAGAACCTCGGCCCGCGCTACGCGATCCGCTCCACCAACCCCTGTTTCGTGGGCAGCACCCGCGTCGCGACGGAATTTGGCCTGCTGCTCATCGAGCAACTCACCGACAAGGGCAGCTTCTACCTGGCTACCGACAACCGTGCCCCCCTCGCGGGCCTGGGCGCGGCCCGCCGTGGGCGCGGGGTGACGGTGCGAAAGGCGGCCAAGGCCTTCTACACCGGCGAGCGGGAGGTGGTGCGCCTCGAGACCCGCGAGGGCATCACCCTCACCCTGACCCCCAACCACCCCCTCCTCACCCCCCAAGGGTACGTGGAGGCCGGCCAGTTGAAGCCCGGTGACAAGCTGCTGGTGCAGAGCGGCGAGGGGTTGTGGGCCAAGGAGCAGGCCCTGCCGCCCGCCGTGCTGCAGGTGGTGCGCGAGCGGGTCGCGGTGGCCGGAGGCAGGGGCTCCCGCGGAAGGTCCGACGTGCGCGAGCAGTACGCCAACATGCCCACCCAGTGGAGCGAGAACCTGGGCCTGGTGCTGGGCTGGCTGGTCGGCGACGGGTACTTGCGCGAGGACGGGGTGGGATTCTTCTTCAGCAACCGCGAATTCGCCCAGGCCCAGGCCGTCGTGGACAGTCTGCGCGACTGGTTCGGCCAGGGAACCCTGCAAGCCACCGCCTCCAACACCCAGCACCTGCACTTCAACAAGCTGCCCGCCGAGTTCTTCTCCGCCCTCGGCGTCAGGGCGGCCAAGGCCACCGAGAAGCGGGTTCCAGAGAGCCTCTTCACCGCGCCCCGCGAGGCGGTGGTGGGCTTCCTGCGCGGGCTGTTCAGCACCGACGGCACCGTGGAGCGCAACGACGCCAAGCAGAGCTGCACCGTGCGGCTGGCCTCCTCGAGCCGGAAGCTGCTCGAGGACGTGCAACTCCTGCTGCTCAACTTCGGCATCTTCGGGCGCATTCACCCGGTGTACAGCCGCAGGCTGTCCCGCAAGGGGATCGTCCACCACCGCCGCGCGGCGGGTCTCAAGGCCCTGCCTGATGGCCGGGGCGGGCTGCGCGAGTACCCCGTTGCCGACCAGTACGAGCTGATCATCGGTGCCGAGAGCCGTGACCGCTTCGCCGAGGTCATCGGCTTCGCCCTGCCCGAGAAGCAGGCCAAGCTCGAGCACTTCATCAGCGGTCGCGACCGGGGTGCCTACCGCCAGCGCTTCGAGGTCACGGTGAGCCGGGTCGCGCCGGCCGGGACCGCGCCCGTTTACGACCTGACCGAGCCCGTCACCCACAGCCTGATCGCGGGCGGCGTGGTGGCCCACAACTGCGGGGAAATCCCGCTCACCGTGGGCGAGCCCTGCGACCTGGGCGCGATCAACCTGGCCGCCTACGTCGAGAACGGGCAGTTCGACTTCGCCGAGTTCCGCGAGGACGTGCGCACCTGCATCCGCTTCCTGGATAACGTGCTCGACGTGAACGTCTTCGCCCTCGAGGACAACCGCGTCGCCAGCCAGACCCTGCGCCGCCTGGGCTTAGGCGTGATGGGGCTGGCCGACGCGCTCATCAAGCTGGGCCTGCCCTACTCCTCGGAGGCCGGGCGCCAGGCGGTGGCCGAGATGATGAGCGCCATGCGCGAGGAGGCCGTCAGGGCTTCGGAGCAGCTCGGCGAGGAGCGGGGGGTGTTCCCGGCCTACCGCGACAACCCCGCCGCCTTCGAGGCGCTGGGCATCCGCCCCCGCCGCAACGTCGCGGTGCTCACGGTGGCGCCCACCGGCACCACCAGCATGCTGATGGGCGTCTCGAGCGGCATCGAGCCCATGTTCTCCCCCTTCATGTGGCGGCGCATCGGCGGGCAGTACAAGGCCCTGCTGCACCCGCTGTTCGTCGAGCTCATGGAGCAGTACCCCGCCAGCGAGGCCTTCGCCACGCCCGAGGGGCGATCCCCTTCGGGACCGGCTGAAGCCGGTGCACCCGGGAGCAAGTGGGACTGGGACAAGCTCATCGAGGCCATCCAGGCCAACCACGGCACCGTGAAGGGCCTCCCCGGCATCCCCGCGGGCATCGCCGCCGTGTTCGAGGGCGCCCACGACGTGCCGCCTTTGGACCACGTGCGCATGCAGGGCGTGGTGCAGCGGGCCTTCGACGCCGAGGGCTACGCCGCCAACTCGCTCTCCAAGACCATCAACCTCCCCAACGAGGCCAGCGTGGAGGACGTGGAGGCCGCCTACACCGAGGCCTACCTCACCGGCTGCAAGGGGATCACCGTCTACCGCGACGGCAGCCGCCAGTTCCAGGTGCTCTCGGTGAGCAAGGAGGAGAAGAAGGAGGAGAAGGCGAAGCCGGAGGGCTCGGAGACCGTCGCGGTGCAGCCGGCGCTGCTCGAGGTCCCCGCCGAGCCCATGCCCAAGGCGGGCCAGCCCGTCTTCGAGCGCACCGGCCGCCTGGTGGGCTACACCGACATGGTCAAGCTCACCGCCGCCGACGGCACCCGCCGCGGCTTCCTGGTGACGGTCAACATGCAGGGCGAGCACCCCGTTGAGGTCATCCTCACCTCGGGCAAGGCCGGCGACGAGGCCAACGCCGACAGCGAGGCGCTGGGCCGGGTCATCTCCATCGCCCTGCAGTACGGCGTGCCCGCCGATGCCCTGGTCAAGACCCTGCGCGGCATCAACGGCGGCCTCTACGGCAATTACCAGGGCCGCTTCGTGACCTCCAAGGCCGACCTCATCGCGGTGGCGCTCGAGACCAACGCCGCCGTGGCCCTGGAGGACGATCCCCTGTCGGGACGGGCGAAGCCCGCACACCGGGAGGAGGGCCGCCGCGCCGCCTCGAGCGACGTGGTGCCCCAGACCCCCCAGCGCGCCCTGACCCCGCCCGTCCACATCGCCGCCGTCAGCACCAATCCCGCAGGCAAGACCGGCCTGGGCAAGTGCCCGGAGTGCGGCGACGAGAACCTCGTGCGCGAGGAGGGCTGCACCAAGTGCTATAGCTGCGGCTACAGCAAGTGCGGCTGAACCGAGCCCCGAATACCCGGTTTGGGTGGATCGTCTCCCATCGGGAGGCTATCCACCCCGGCCGAAGGGAGTGCCCTGGGCTTCACAAAGATGTACCTCATGACGGATTTGAAGAGTATCTTTGTGAAGCCGGTAGAACAGGCCAATCCCCCCTCGTTCGAGGGGGGATTGCTCCGTGCTCGAGCCCTTCAGAATTGGAAACAGCCGAGCCGGGCGGCGTAGGCCTCGAGCCCGCTGACGTCGAAGCGCAACACTCCCCGGCCGAACGGCTGCTCGAGGACAACCTCGAGCTTTGCCGCACCCAGCAGTCCCTCGAAGAAGGCTGCCGCGTCCTCCTCGGGCACGAAGAAGAAGGAGCGCCCCTCGTAGAGCCTCAGGATTACCCGGTGGCGTTCCTCTGGCGCGTCGTCGAAACGCCAACGGGCTGAGGTTGGCCCCATCAGGAAGCCCGTGGGCTTGAAGTCGATGGCGATATAACCCCCGAAGGTGGGGTCTTCCACGTCGAAGCAGGAGAGCGTGAGGTCTCCCTCGGGGAGCGTGGAGCCTTCCCTCGAGGCGCTCAGCGTCACGAAAACCTGGGTTCTCTCCGTCGAGGGGTCGAGAACCTCCTCGACCTTCCAGCCCTGGGCCCAGGCGCTCCCCACTACCAGCGCCGCCGTCCACAGCCATGCCTTTCGCATCCGCAGTCCTCCCGTCGAAGGCGTCACCAGGACGCACGGGACGCGATTATAGCGGGACCAGCCGTGGGCGCAAGCGCAAATGGCTGCTGGCGTTGTCACAGCCCCAAAAAACAGCCCGAGCACAGGGCACCCAAAGGACCGCTTTGGCTGTGCTCGGGAGGCGTTCCGCCTTGGAACAAGACCAGTTTAGTACCAAGGAGGTTAACGACAGGTAAGAAATAACCCTGGCGGGAGGATTGTGGCTAGTGGCTCGTGGTTTGCCCCTCCCTGGCCCTCTCCGCACTCGGAGAGGGTTTATCCCCCCTACCCCCCTTGCTAAGGGGGTGACAAGGCATCTTGCGTCTCGCGTTTTGCGTCTCGCGTTTTGCGTCTCGCGTTTCGCGTCTTGCGTACGACGTACGACGTACGACCCGCATCCGACGTACGACCCGCGCCCCGCGCCCGGCCATCAGCCATCGGCGTTCAGCGTTCGCCGTTAGCCATCCATTGCCAAACCCCGCCCCGCCCCGTTAGCCTTGGGTCTAGAAAAGAGAGCGCTATGGACCTGACGCCCCTCGACGTTCGCTACCAGGAGTTCAAGCAAGGGCTGCGGGGGTATGCCGTGGCCGAGGTGCGGGAGTACCTGGCCCAGGTCGCCGACCGCCTCACCGCCCTCACCGAGGAGAACGAGAGCTTGCGTGAACGCATCCGTACGCTCGAGAGCGAGCTGAGCCAGGCCCGCGAGGGCGAGGCCGACCTCAAGCGGGCGGTGGTGGCGGCCGAGCGCATCGCCCGCGACATCAAGCAGCAGGCCGAGCGGGAGGCCGAACTGATCAAGCGGGAGGCCGAGTCGGCCCGCGAGCAGACGATGCAGGAGATCGTGGCCGAGATGAAGCGCATCCGCGGGGACATCGAGGCCCTGCGGCAGGAGCGCGACCTGTTCGTCAACCAGTTCCGGGCGCTGCTGGAGGGCTACCTCACTTCCCTCGATCGCTATAAGCGTCCGTGATGCCCATGTGGGCCAGCAGCGTGAGCACGGTCTCGCGCTGGTAGTAGGCCTGCGAGAAGTTGCCCTTGACCGCGAAGCCCTGCGCCTTGAGCCCCAGCCGCTCGGCCAGCAGCAAGGCCCGGGGCAAGTGGGGCTCGTCGGTGACGATGAGGATGGGCTGGCCCTTGACCAAAGGCAGGATGTTGGCGAGGTTTTGCCAGGTGCTCCGGCTGCGCTGCTCGCATAAAAGCGCACCGGGCGGCACGCCCCGCAGGCGCAGGTAGTTGCACCCCACCTCGCCCTCGCTGTACCGGTCGCCCGGCTGCCGCCCCCCCGTGACCACGACGGCGGGAGCCGCCCCCTGCCGGAAGAGGCCCAAAGCGGCCTCGAGGCGGTTCTTGAAGACGGGCGACGGCCTGCCGTTGTACTGCGCCGCCCCCAGCACCACGATGTACCGCAGCCCGGCAGCCCCCGCC
>NZ_QXDL01000170.1:0-8880 GCF_003574345.1 Calidithermus terrae | reverse complement strand
AAGGCCGGCAAGACCCACCGGCAGATCCTCGAACACTTCTACCCCGGCACGTCGCTGACGGTGCTGAGCCCGGGAAGGTAAGCGGCAAGTGAAGAGCTTTTAGCCGTCAGCCTGTGGCTCGCGGTGACCCCACCCCGTCCCTCCCCGCCCGCGGGGAGGGTTTATCCCCCCTAGCCCCCCTTGCTAAGGGGGGTGCAGAAAGGGCGTCTGGCGTCTTGCGTACGACGTACGACGTACGACGCACGACGCACGACGCACGACCCCATCAGCAAAAACCCCACGGAATCACCGTGGGGTCAGGAGGGAGAGCCTGCTAAGCGCCTACGACGTTGCCTCCGCCTTTCTCCGGAAGATCACGCCCAGCCGGGGGAGCAGGTAGTAGTCGAGGCCCAGGTAGCCGGCGGTGCGCCAGGCGAGGACGAGCCAGGTGGCGACGATGAACATCCAGGGGTTCGAGCTCACGGTGCCCGCCAGCAGGAAGGCCGCGTTCATGAGGCCGGCGAAGAAGGCCGCGAAGCCGGTGAAGAGGCCGACGATGAGCGCGATGCCCACCAGGACCTCGCCGAAGGTCACCAGGTAGCTGAAGAGCACCTTGTTGGGCAGGGCCACGTTCTGGATGAACCAGGCGTACCAGCCGGTCACGTCGGGGTGGTCGCCGGTGGTCTTGCCCAGGGCCCGCTCGAGGAAGCCGCCCACCGCCACGCCCGCCTTGTCGCCCACCCACGCCGGGTTGTTGAGCTTGCCCCAGCCGGCCTCGAGCCACTGCCAGCCCAGGTAAATCCTCAGGACGAGCCAGATGGGCGAGAGCCGCGCATCCGCGAAGAGGAACTTCGTGATGTTGGGCTCGGGGATTTGAACGTTAGTGTTGATTCTTGCCGCTGCCATGCCTACCTCCTTCTCCTTCGAAATCCAAAGTACGGTAAAGGGCATAGCAGCAGTAGGTGGATTCGTACCCAACCAAATGTCCCTATCGGGGCTCATCCGCGCGGGATAGAATAGCGTTTTTCCCCCGCTTCGACGGCGACGCCCAGGCGGTTGACGAGCGGGGCCAGGGGGCAGGTGGCGTAAGGGGTGAAGGCACAGGGCGGGTTGATGGCCTTGTTGAAGTCCAGGACGAACTCCCCCTCCCGCACGCCCTCGGTGCTCAGGTAGCGCCCGGCCGGGTAGGTGCTATGGCCGCTGGTGGCGTCGCGGAAGTTGAAGAAGAGGTAGCGCTCGGGGTCGCTCGACTCGGCCAGCAGGCGGTGTTCCCGGCCCTCGAGCTCGAAGACCGCGTAGCCCGGCGAGGGCGACTCGCTCACCATCCCCAGCACGTTCACGATGGGGATGGTGGTGGGCTCGAGGTGGGGCACCAGCCGCGCGCGCACCCGCAGGCGCGGCTCGACGGGGAACCAGGCCAGGCCTTGGAATTCGCGGCGCGCGGGCGAGGCGTTGTCGATCACCCGGACGCCCCAGCGCTCCCCCCGGCGGATCACGTAGAACTTGACGCTCCCCAGCGCCAGGGTGTCGGCTTGGCCGCTGAGGTCGGCCTCGAGCCAGGCCTCCCGCACGGGCGCGCCGTTCAGCGTGACCCCGGCGCCAGGGTGGGCCGTGAAGCGCACGCCGTCCTCTAGGAGCTCCAGCACCCCGACCTCGCCGGGCTCACCGGGGAGGCGCACCGGGCTCGAGGGGTCACTGCCCACGCGGTTTTCGCCGGGCTCGAGCCAGAACAGCCCGGCCAGGCTGAGCCAGCCGTCCTCGGCCCGCAGGCGCGCTTCGCGCTCGGCCCGCCAGCGCTCGACGGAGGCGAGGTACTCGGTCTCGGAGTGGTCCACCGCCCGATCATAGCCAGCCCTCCCCCGCCCCGACTGTCGGGCTTTTCACCCATCGTCTGACGGATTGGCATTCTGCTGCCCCAAAACCGTTATATAATCCGGCTATGACCCCGACCCGTCCCAAGCACGCCTGGATGCGGGAAACCTACCGCAAGTCCCTCGAGAAGATGCCCGAGCGCCCCCTCGCGCACAAGACCCTCTCGGACATCGCCCCCGAGCCGCTGTACACGCCTGAAGACCTCAAAGGCTTCGACTACGACGAGAAGCTGGGCCACCCGGGCGAGTACCCCTACACCCGCGGGGTGTACGGCTCGATGTACCGCAGCCGCCTGTGGACCATGCGCATGTTCGCGGGCTTCGGCACCGCCGAGCAGACCAACGAGCGCTTCAAGAAGCTGATGGCCGCGGGCCAGATGGGCCTCTCCACCGCCTTCGACCTGCCCACCTTGATGGGCTACGACTCCGACCACCCCCTCTCCAAGGGCGAGGTGGGCAAGTGCGGGGTGGCCGTCTCCAGCCTGGCCGACATGGAGATCCTCTTCGAGGGCATCAACCTCGAGGACGTCACCACCTCCATGACCATCAACTCCCCCGCCAACGCCATCTGGGCGATGTACCTGGCGGCGGCCAAGAAGAAGGGCTACCGCTGGGAGAAGCTCGGCGGCACCATCCAGAACGACATCCTCAAGGAGTTCATCGCCCAGAAGGAGTTCATCTTCCCGCCCGAGCCCAGCGTCAAGCTCGTCATCGACACCTTCGAGTGGGGCCCGCGCAACGTGCCGAAGTGGAACTTCGTCTCGGTCTCGGGCTACCACATCCGCGAGGCGGGCTCCACGGCGGTGCAGGAGCTGGCCTTCACTCTGGCCGACGGGCTCGAGTACGTGGACTGGGCCCTCGAGCGCGGCCTCGACATCGACGAGTTCGCCCCCCGCATCTCCTTCTTCTTCAACGCCCACAACGACTTCTTCGAGGAAATCTGCAAGTTCCGCGCCGCGCGGCGCATCTGGGCCAAGCAGATGCGCGAGCGCTACAAGGCCAAGAACCCCCAGAGCTGGATGCTGCGCACCCACGCCCAGACCGCCGGGGTCTCGCTCACCGCGCAGCAGCCTTTGAACAACATCGCCCGCGTGGCGATCCAGGCCCTCGCCGCCGTGCTGGGGGGCACCAACTCCCTCCACACCGACGCCTACGACGAGGCTTTGGCCCTGCCCACCGAGGACTCGGCCAAGATCGCCCTGCGCACCCAGCAGGTCATCGCCTACGAGACCGGCGTGACCCACACCGCCGACCCCCTCGCCGGCAGCTACTACGTCGAGTGGCTCACCGACGAGATGGAGCGCCAGGCGATGGCGATCATCGAGGAGATCCGCCGCATGGGCGGGGTGGTGCGCGCCATCGAGGAGGGCTACTTCCTGCGCGAGATCGCCGACGCCTCCTACCGCTACCAGCAGGAGGTCGAGAAGGGCGAGCGCGTCATCGTGGGCGTGAACGCCTTCCAGGAGGAGGGCCTGCAGGTGCCCATCCAGCTCATCGACCCCGAGGTGGAGAAGGTGCAGAACGCCCGGCTGGCCCAGGTGCGCCGCGAGCGCGACCCCATCGCCGTGCAGGTGGCGCTCGAGGGCCTGCGCCAGGCCGCCAAGGAAGGCCGCAACACCATGCCCCACTTCGTCGAGTGCGCCCTGGCCTACGCCACGCTGGGCGAGATGATGGACGAGTTGCGGGCGGTATACGGGGTCTACGAGGAGCCGGTGTTGGTCTGAGCTTTGATATCCGGCTTTGGTATGCGGGTACGAGCGTGAGCTATACTCCAGGCATGTCGGTCAAGGAGCGCATGACCCGGATCATCCAGGAGCAGCCCGAGGACAGCAGCTTCGAGGAAATCCTGCGTGAGCTGGCGTTCGCCCGGATGGTAGATCGCGGTCTGGAGGACTCCCGCGCCAACCGTGTGGTCTCTACCGAGGAACTCAAGCAGAAGATTGGCGCATGGCGAAAATAAACTGGACTCTCGAGGCCGAGCGCTGGCTCGAGAAAATCCACGCCTACGTGGCAGCCCGCAATCCCGAGGCTGCCACTAAGCTGATCTTCGGCTTTCTACAGCGGGTCGAGATGCTGGAGTCCTTCCCCGAGATGGGCTACAGCTACCGCTCGGAATCCGACGGAGAGATTCGCGTGCTGGTCCACGGCCACTACAAGATCGCTTACCTGCTCAAATCTTCGGGCGATATCGACGTCCTCGGCATCTTTCACGGGTCGATGGAGATCGAGCAATACCTCGAATAAAGCCATAAAGCCCATCAACCTCGAGGAAATCCAGCGCCTCTACCAGACCGCCCACTTCATCCGCCACCTCGGGATGCGGCTGGTGGACGCCAGGTTACTCGCACCGCGAGTATCGGCTACGCCGACCCCCTAGGCGAGGGCTGGTGCCAAACCGAGCTCGAGGTCGGCGAGCAGCACCAGCAGCAGGACGGCTTCGTCCACGCGGGCGTGCAGGCGACGATGGCCGACCACAGCGCCGGGACCGCCGCCGCCACGCTGATCGGGCCGGGCCAGTACGTCCTGACGGTCGAGTTCAAGATCAACCTGCTGCGCCCGGCGCGGGGCGAGCGCCTGAACTGCCGGGTCCAGGTGCTCAAGCCGGGGAAGAGCCTGATCGTCGTCGAGTCAGAGGTGTACACGCAAAAGCGGGTGTCGAAGGCCACGGTGACGGTGGCGGTGCTGGAGAAGCCCTAAACTGAGGGCCATGAGCGTGCGCTTCCGCTACCGCAAGGCCGCCTTCGACACCCTCCCCTACGCGCTGTACGTGCCGGACGGCAAAGCCCCCAGAGAGGGCTGGCCGCTGGTGGTCTTCCTGCACGGCTCAGGGGAGCGGGGCAGCGACGGCCGGAAGCAGACCACCGTGGGCCTTCCGAAGCACCTCAAGCAGCACCCCGAGCGCTGGCCGGGCGTGGTGGCGATGCCGCAGTGCCCCGAGGGGCTGCGCTGGGAGGGCTTCGTCCTCGAGTCCGTCTACCGCCTGATCGGGCGGCTCGAGCGGGAATTTCGCACCGACCCCGACCGGCTCTACCTCACCGGGCTCTCCATGGGCGGCCACGGCACCTGGACCATGGCCTGCCTCTACCCCGACCGCTTCGCCGCCATCGCCCCCATGTGCGGCGCCGCCGACCCCTTCCGGGTGATGTTCAGCCTGCAACACCTGCCGGTGTGGAACTTCCACGGCACCGACGACGGCGTAGTGCCCGTGGAGTTCAGCCGGGTGCTGCGGCAGGCGCTCGAGAAGGGCGGCAACAAAACCCACCGCTTCACCGAGTACGACGAGGTGGGCCACGCCGTCTGGGATAAAGGCTACGCCAACGAGGAACTCCCCCGCTGGATCTTCGCCCAGCGACGCAAGCGCTAATACCAGATTCGGTCAGTCCGGCGCCGTTCGGCGCCGGACTGACAGGGCCGAAGGGAGTGCTCTAGGATTCAAAAAGATGGCCTCCGGGGCTCTTTGGATTGGACGACTATCTTTTTGAATCCGGTATAAGCAGCTCCGGCACCTCGTCCTCGGCAGGTGCTTGCGGGAACCGCGATCCGGGCATGGAGCTTGTGCCAGCACCGCAGGTGCGGACGGCGGCTGCGCATTTCCCGGAAATTTCACGCCTCTCGTCTACGCTCTCGCATGAGGTCCGTGGCGGCGACGGTTTCGCGGCTTGCCACAGAAAGGAGTTGGCGAAGCTATGTTCAAATGGCCCCCGCAAGTCTCCAACACCACCCTCGCCTTCGCCTCGAGCCAGTCGGTACGCTGGGCCCTCGGCCCGCTGATGGTCACCCTCGACCTCTTCGACCCCGACGGGGCCGGCGTGCAGTATCAGGTCACGCTGGTGGGCGTCCCCGTCAGCAGCGGCGCCCTCAGCACCGAGCACGCCCGGGTGCCGGGGAGCGTGGGCAACGACTGGGTGAAGGTGCGGCTGGAGCTCGAGGCCGACTTCGACTCGAGGGCCGTGCTGGTGAGCGGCGAGCTGTGCCTGCGCGAGAACGGGAGCTGGCGCTGCCAGACCTTCCAGCGCTGCTTGCTGCTGTGGTGAGCGCCCCCCAGGATGACGGAGCCGGGGGCCAAGCCCCCGGCTCGGCTTCGCGAGGTTCAGGCGGTCTGCAGGATGGGGATCTCGGAGAGGAAGGTGATGGGCAGCTTGTTGGTGCCCTGGTGGAAGGCCGCCAGGCGGGCCACCACCTTGGCCCCGGCCCGCACCGCGACCTTCTCGAGCGCCGCGATGGTCCCGCCCGAGGAGACCACGTCCACCACCAGGCTCACGTTCTGGCCCATGAGCTTCTCGGCCATGCGGCTGTCGAGCCATAGGGTCTCGCTCACGCCCAGGGTGAGGGACTGGACCTCCTGGATGATGGGGTCTTGCATGTAGGGGCGGCGGCGGCGGCGCACGACGACGTAGGGCTTGCCCGACATCTGGCTCATGGCGTGGGCCAGCACGATGGGCGAGGTCTCCATGGTCAGCAGGTAGTCGGTCTCGGGGGGCAGGTGCTTGAGGAGGGCCTCCGCCGAGGCGTTGACGAGCTCGACGTCGCCCATCAGCTCGATCAGGGGGATGCGGACGCCGGGAAGGGTTTCGACCAGGGGCACGTGCCGGGTGACACGGCCTACCGTGATGGGGTAGGTGTCCATACTCATCGTTGACCTCGTTACTCCAGCGAACTCTAGCCTATTGCTCCGGCTCGAACAAGGGCAGGTGCCCCAGAGCCAGCACGTCGTCGCGGTGGTTGCCTTCGGTGAAGACCGCCAGCACCGCGCTCATCTGGCCGCCCACGTCCTCGATCAGCTCGCGCAGGCCCTTGAGGGTGCTCCCCGTCGAGACCACGTCATCGACGATGGCGACCCTCTTGCCCTTGATGAGGGGGATGTCGGTGCCGTCGAGCACGAGGAGCTGGGGCTTGCCGGTGGTGATGGAGATCACCGTGCGGGTCACGGGGTTGATCATGTAGGGCTTCTCGGTCTTGCGGGCGACCACGTAGGGCTTGCCGGTGAGACGGGAGAGCGCGTGGGCCAGCGGGACCGCCTTGACCTCGGGGGTGATGAGGGTTTCAACGTCGGCGGGCATCTTCTCGGCGAGCGCCTGGGCAGCGGCCTCGACGAGCTCGGTGTCACCCAACAGGTTGAGGAGGGCGACCGCGACGCCCGGCCCTACCTGCACGACCGGCAACTCGCGGGTGACCCCTCCGATGTTGACTGGGTACGTTTTCACCCCCAAAGTTTATCGTACCCCTGACGTTTCGTACCAAGCGGCCCAGAAGCTCGAGAGGGCAAACCCCGGCCACGACACCTTCA
The DNA here is from genome assembly GCF_003574345.1 of Calidithermus terrae. Lineage (NCBI taxonomy): Bacteria > Thermotogati > Deinococcota > Deinococci > Thermales > Thermaceae > Calidithermus > Calidithermus terrae. The sequence goes on along the minus strand of NZ_QXDL01000170.1, from coordinate 1,743 downwards.
CCCGGGCCCCCGGCAGGCTTTGCAGCGCTGCCCTGTCCTTCACCTCCCAAAGCTACACATCTGCGTTCAGGGAGGGGTGCCTATACTGAGCTACGGATTCGTGAGCTCATTGGGAGGAAGCAATGGTAAGGGCCAAAGTCGAAAATTTGGGCTTGGAACCCAACTCCGGCAGCGTCATCGTGCTCCTGCGGGCCGAGAACGGCCCCATCCTGCCCATCGTCATCGGGCACCTCGAGGCCCAGCACATCCTCGCGGCCTTTTCCGAGGAGAAGCCTCCCCGGCCCCTGCTGCCCGACCTCTTCGCCTCGGTGCTCGACCTGCTGAGCATCAAGCTGCACCGGGTCGAGATCATCGAGCTGAAGGAGGGCACCTTCTACGCGCGGCTGATGCTCGAGCAGCGCGGCGTGGAGTACGAGGTCGACGCCCGCCCCTCCGACAGCCTGGCGCTGGCCTTGCGCACGGGGGCCGAGATCCTCGTCGCCGAGGAGGTGCTCAAGCAGGCCGGCGTGGACGAGTTCAAGATGCCGGGGGGGAGCACGGCGCAGGCGTGAGGCATGTCGATGGTCGATAGCCCATAGCCGATAGCCGAACGCCGAACGCGGGTCGTACGTCGTACGCGAGACGCCAAACGCCGAACGCCGAACGCCGAACGCAAAACGCAAAACGCAAAACGACTATTCTTTACCCCCCTTAGCAAGGGGGGCTGGGGGGATACCCCCTCCCCGCGTGCGGGGAGGGAAGGGGTGGGGTGAACCACGAGCCACGGGCCACACGCCTTTTGCTGATGGCTGACCGCTGACGGCTGATAGCTGCCCACTCAGCACCAATTACCGGCGTCCCCTGAGCGGACCCGGTACGCTAGGCGGGATGCTGCTGCGAACGATCGTTCTCCTGCTGTTGCTGCTGGGTGCGTCGGGGCTGGCCCAGCGGTTGGCGGTAATCGGGGATTGGGGGGCTGACAGCCCTCACCGCCCCAAGGTAGCCCAGGCGATGCGCGAAGCCCACGAGAAGCGGCCTTTCGACGGGCTGCTGACGCTGGGCGACAACTTTTACCCCAGGGGGGAGCCCATCCAGGCCTTTCTCGACGACCTGCCGAAGGTCCGCGTTTACCCCGCCTTCGGCAACCACGACGTGCCCGCGCTGGGGGCGCAGCTCCGGCTCTTCCAGGTCGAGCGGCCCTACTACAGCTTCCGGCTGGGGGCCCTCGAGGTCTTCGTGGTCTACTCCGAGGTCTTCGACGCGGCCCAGCGAAGCTGGCTCGAGGCCGCCCTGCGCGCTTCGGAGGCCCCCTGGAAGGTGCTCACCCTGCACCGCCCCCTCTACAGCTCGGGCCTGCACGGGGGCAGCCGCAGCCTGCGCGGCACGCTCGAGCCCCTGCTGCTGAAGTACGGCGTCCGGCTGGTGCTGGCCGGGCACGACCACGACTACGAACGCCTGGAAGCCAAGGGCATCACCCACGTCGTCGCAGGCGGTGGCGGGGCCTACCTGCGCGGCTTCCTCAAGGCAGTCCCACAAAGCCTGGTTCGGGCCGTGGAAGCCCACTTCGGGGTGCTCGAGGCCTCCGAGGAACGGCTGACCTTCACGGCAGTTGCACCGGAGAACAAGGTGCTCGACACTTTCACGCTCAAGCGGTAAGCGGTAAGCCCTCAACCGTCAGCTTTCAGCCGTCAGCGGTCAGCCTTCAGCTCGTGGCCTGTGGTTACCCCCATCCCGTCCCTCCCCGCCCGCGGGGAGGGTTTATCC